>CALAEB010000600.1 GCA_937890875.1 uncultured Anaerolineaceae bacterium
TGTACACAGCCTTTCCCGCTGAATATTCTTTGACACTATTGAGCCAAATGAACCCGAATGCGATCGCCACGATCAGCGAGGCGTACATAAGCCCGATCAGGATGTTCTGCAGCCTGTTTTCATTGCGTTTCTTTTTTGTGCGTGTGTGCATAATACTTCATCCACGCAGTTACGCGGGAACTCCGCGTAACTGCGTGGATATCCTTTGTCAAGATGTTATTTTTTCACAGGTTTTCTGTGCGGCAGCAAAAGAAACAGCCCGAACAATGTGAGGAACATGCCTCCGAAAATGAAGAATCCGATCCTGCCGACGCGCAAGCTGTTATCGTCACCGGTTTGCGGAGATAAAACTGTGCCGCCGAAGAATCTGTTTTTCGAATTAATAAAATCGGCGATCTGGGTTTCATCCGTGATGATCATGCCCTGTGTGCCATTGCTTTCTGTCTTGTATCCTTCCGCGGAATAGTCGGTTTCTGCCACCGTGTAAGCGGTATCTTTCGGCAGGCCGGTGATCCTGATACTTTGGCCGTGAGCCAATCGAATGGTATCGCCGCTCCGGATGGTGCCGTCCGGAACACCCGATCCGGTGTAGGGATAGCTGTCCGGCGCGCCGCTGAAGCTGACCGTGAATTCGAATTGCCTGGCCGGGTCGGCCGCATTGCCTTCAACGCGTTTACGAATACTCAGATTGCCGTACAGATTTTTCGTATTGACAAATTCTGCGACCTGTTCGCTGTCAGCGACAATCACACCCTGGTTGCCTGTGCTGGCAGTTAGGTACCTTTCGGCGGAATAATCGGTTTCGGTCACCGTATAAGCAGTGTTCCACGGCAGCCCGGTGATGGTGATGCTCTGGCCGTGAGCCAGCCGGACAGTGTCGCCGCTCTGGATGGTGCTGTCCGGAACGCCCGAGCCGGTGTAGGGATAACTGTCCGGTGCGCCGCTGAAGCTGACCGTGAATTCAAATTGCTTAGTGGGATCGGCCGAATTGCCTTCGACGCGTTTGCGGATGGTCAGGCTGCCGTACAGATTCTTTGTATTGATGAATTCCGCAGTCTGAGTCGCTTGGGCAACGATCGTGCCCTGATCGCCTGTGCTGGCAGTTGCGTATTTTTCAGCGGCGTAGTCGGTTTCTGTCACCGTGAAGGTTGCGTCCTTCGGCAAGCCGGTGATGGTGATGCTTTGACCGTGAGCCAGCCGAATGGTGTCGCCGCTTCGGATGGTGCCGTTCGGGACATCGCCCGAAGGGTATCCGATGTAAGAATAAGTATCCGGCGCGCCGCTGAAAGTGACCGTGAATTCGAATTGTTTGGCCGGATCGGCCGCGTTGCCTTCGACGCGTTTGCGGATGGTCAGGCTGCCTACGGTGCTGTCCAGATAATTTTTAACCGTGATCAGGTTGGCGTCTGTGCCCGATCTTCCGTCCAGTGAAACAGTAAAGGTTGATCCGGTTTCGCTGACGGAAAGCGTATGCGGGGCACTGTCTCCGATATAACCTGACGGCGGAGTAGTTTCACGCAGGATATACTGTCCTGTCGGTATTCCCCGGAAGGACAATTTCCCATCCGCTCCGGTCCTGCCTTGCCGGATTACGGTGGTATTATCCAAAGCGTAAAGTGTAAACTCGGCTCCTGCTAACAATGTGCCCGGGCCGTCTGTCTTGGTGATCTGGATCCATCCGGCCCGCTGCATGGTGGCGCTTCCGTCCGCCTGCGTGATTACATAACTGGTGTCACCCGCTATCGGCGTAAAATCGGTGCCGGTCAGGTTTACCGTATTGGTAATTCGCCCGGGTTCACCGGTGATATCGGTGACATACTGGACGGAATATCCCTGATTTCCATCCGGAATCGTGAAGGTCAGCAGGCGCGTCTGCGGATCGTAGGAAACATTTTGCCCCAGGGCCAGTGTCACTTCACTGCCCTGCGTGGTGCTTCCATCCGGATTTAAGCGCATCGCGAACATGCTGATGTTTTTATTCCCATTTGGGTCCGTCAGCAGCAAATTCCCATACGCGTCCCGCCGCAGTTCAACCCCGTCCGGGATGGTGTCTTCCAGCTGCATGTGTTGGCGGGGTATACCTTGCGGTTTATATTCCAGCGTCCAGCGCAGTTCGCTTTGGGTGGATGCCAGCGAAGAATCGAGCGACTTGTTTAAAATCTGGCTGGTAATCGAAACTTGCTGCTTATCCTCTACCCCCGTCGGCCAGTTAACAAAGTTTAGGCCGGCGGTATTTTCTGCGATCGTGGTCCCGTTTTGGCTGAAGTATCTTTTCAGTGTTTCGGCATCCGGCTTGGCTTTGACCAGAATCACATAAGGCGCTTTTAGCTCTGTAAAGGTGAAGGTGACCGTTCCCGTCGTCGTGAAGTCTGCGTTCATTCCGCTCACGGCGGACAGCGGCCCGCTGTCCGCCGTGACGATTCCATTCGAAGTGTTTCCCGTTCCGGAAAAGATCAGATACTTTGCTCCTGACGGAAAAGCGACAAACTCCCAGCCCGCGGGCAGCGTATCCGTCAGCGTTGCTGTACCCAGGGCAGAGCCGGCGGCATTTACCGCGCCGGTCAGATCGGCGCCGTTGGCGTTGACGGATAAGCGGAAGATGACAGATTGATCTACGTAATCAAACCCATCCGCCAGAGTTCCCGTGTGGTTATTCGCCCCGGTTATCGTATTCGGATCCGTCTCACGTTTCAGCATCCGCTTCTCCAGCGTTTTGCTGGTATAGGTTACATCATCCTCGGCTTCCATGATCAGTGTGGTCCCGTTGAAAAGGGAGGCCGTGTTCCACAGTTTCCCGCTGCTGTTGCCGGCAAAGATGGCCGGGTCCATGATCCGGCTCTTGAAGCTGAAAGTGCTTGGCGCCGTTTTGGACACGACAACCCTGATCAGGTCGGCGGCTGCTGTTCCATCTTGTTGATGAATGGTGATCACCTGGTGATCCAGCACAGTACCGGAAAAGCTGCCGCTATAGGACTGATTATTATGATTTTTTAACGAGGATTTTAACCCGGCATCCAGATCCGTTTTCATTTTATCCAGCTCTGCAGCCGACAGACTCCCCTCTTTTACCGTGAGCGCGTAACCCGCCGGGAATCCGGACCATGTATTGCCATAGACCAACAGATCATAAACCACAAGGTTGTCGGGAAATTTTGTTTGTCCTTTGGGGTCAACCGTGACCGTCCAGTTGATGGTTCCATCCTGCAGATTGGCGGGGCTGCCGACTTTCGTGATTGCCGGGTAACCGATGCCCACGCCGATCCCACCGCTGCCGATGCCGTCGGCAGGTGAACCATCCCAACGGATGGAGGCGCTGTTCGTATACGTGATTGTTCCCGCGGAATAATCCTGATCCGGCACTATGGCGGTGATACTCAACCGTATCTTGGCGTTAATGTCCCCAATCGTATACGCTCCGCCCGCGGGTTCGGAACCAAATGTACCTCCGGGAACATCAACCCAACTCCCCTGGCTGGGGTCAGTTATATCAGGAACCCACTCCTGCCACTTTGCGGATTGCCATGTCAGTCCCGCCGGTAATTGGTCGGTGATGACGACATTTTTGAGGTCAAGTCCTTCCGGGTTGGCAACGATGTTCCAGGTGATGGTACGGTTGGTGGGATCGTAAGTGCCGTCCGGTTTGAATCCGTCCGCCGCCTCGCCTGTTTTCTTGATCCATTCCGGCGTGGTAAAAGTAACTTCCGCACTGTCATCTTTTAGGAGCTCTTTTTTATCATTCAGTAGCTCAGCCGTATTCTGAATGGTTTGTGTATTCGAATTTTTATAATAGTCGGCGTCGCTGATTTTCGTTTTAAACCTGACGGTTTGCGGTCCGGTGGACCCTGTCGGGAAGGTGTAACTGATCGTATTTGTGGTACTGTCGATAACGGGCGTTACCGGTATTCCTCCTACTGTAAAAGAACCGGGATCGTACGCTCCAACGCTTGTTAAATTATCGGAAAATACATAGCCTGCCAGGTCCAATGCATCCTGGCCGTTTTCACCCTTTTTACCTTCAACGGTGACTTCCCATTCGATGGTGCGGTCCTGTAGATTGGCGGGGCTGGCGACTTTGGTGACCGTATATTCCTTCTTAACGGGCGGTACCCGGACTGTGAAAGTTTTATCCAGCACAGTGATCGTGACATCTTTTCCGTCATCACCCCCGTCGCTTCCGGCATATTCCAACTGAGCGGTAAGCTGCGCCTGCACATTTGACCAGCCACCGGTCGGAGAAAAGATCTCATCCTCACCGTCAAAATCAACATGGGCTTTGGCGGCAGGGGCAGGATCGTTGATCAAATCGACATGCCCTACCGTAATTTCGCCGCTTGCTGTCTTGAAAGATAATAGAAGATCATTTTCCGGGTTCACTAATTCCAAATCTTTGCTGATTTCGAAGTCCGCCCAGTCACCTTTAAGGACCGGGTTCGCCGGTTGCGGGTCATCAAACAGCACGGGAACGCCGAAGGTTATGGTTACTTCGATCGGTTTTTGGCTGTCGATGATATCACCCGGACCGATCACTACGCCATCCTGACGGATGATCACTGTTTTATTTGTCAGAGTGTCCGTTTTGTCTGAAGGTGCTGCCATCGGCGCGGCTGCCAGCATCACCATGGTTGACGGATCCTTCGTAGGGGCAGGATCGCTCTCAGGCAATGTCACCGTGTATTTTTTTTCGAGAATGGTAACGACCCGGTCACCTGTACCGGCGTCCACAGGCAGCGTGGCCTGGAAAACGCTGAAAACGGCTGCTCCGTCCGCTGCCGGGTTTTCCGTTTCGGCCTCGGCTTCATCGGGTGCATATTCCAGATCTGCCGAAAAACTGACCCGGATATTCTCGTGGCTGCCGTTGTAAAAACTGTCGTCTCCGTCGAACAGGACACGGGCGGACACACCCGCGGAGTCGTCGTCGGTGAATTCCACCCGCCCGACATACTGTTCTCCTGACCACAACTCCTGAACGATGGGTTCCTTCTCCTCCTCTGCTGCAGAAACGTCCGCTTCAGCCGGTTCAACAGTCTCTGCGGATGGATCTGGTGTCCCGGCGGGTTCTTCCTCCCGAACCAGTTTGAACACGTTGCTCAGCCGGAATGCCGCCATATCGCCTTTGAAGACCCGGTGCTCCTGGCCTGCCGTGAATCCTGTGTCGGAAGACAGTTCTCCCACGGCCATCGGCGTCTCTGTCTGCAGGAGCGGATCGAGGCCCCGCAGCGGGATTTCAAAGGAAACTTCTACTGAAACCGGGTCCCGGCTGTTCAGTTTGCCGTTTTCACTGATCTCAATTCCATTCTGGCAGACAACGCTTTGGATGTCGATCAGAATGTCCGTTTTATCGAAGCCCATGACTGACAGCGTTGGAAGCCCGTCCGGCAATGAATTTGGGTTCTCTGCTTCGGGCGTACTTGTCGCTGTGGCCGCCGGTTCGGTCAGTACCGGGCTGGTTTTTTCCGTTCCCGGCAGGACTGCCGGTATCTCCGCGGTGGACTCGGCAGGTGCCGGGTTATTCTCTTCCGTTCCTGGCATAGTTGGAGCCTCAGCGGTGGGCTCGAGTGGTGCTTCGTTGTTTTCTTTTATTTCCTGCGTAGCGGAGGTATCGCCAGCCGATTCCGGCAGCGGCCCGGTATTCTCGTTCGGCGTATCAAAGTCAGCGTCGGAAGCTGCTTGTGCGGCGGCAGACAAGGATCTTATCGGAGAAAAGGCGCTCACCAGCAAAGTGAGTATTACAAAACCGATGATTACCAGATGATACTCTTTTTTCATGATTAAATGGGTTTCCTCAATTTCTTACTCGCATCCCAAAGGATTGTTTGTTTATGATTTCACCGATTCCTTTGTTTTAAGAATCATGTAAAAGTCTACAAGTCCCGGTTAAATCGCGCTTGAGAGTAGATCCAAAAAAAGAGTCTTTAATTTCTCTGAAAAACAAATAAGCCTTGAAATTTTTCTTTCAACGGAAATTTCGCTTATGGTATGGATGA
>CALAEB010000601.1 GCA_937890875.1 uncultured Anaerolineaceae bacterium
GGTTCTCATCCAACGGTTCATTATTCAACCAGCGCAAAAAGCCTTCGAAAATAAAAAACAGCCCTTTCCCTCCGGAATCCACCACGCCGGCCTGTTTCAAAACCGGCAGCAGTTCAGGCGTCCGGTCCACCGATTCGTTCGCCGCAGACACAGTCACTTCAAACAGTCTGCGAAAATCGGAGCATTCCATCAGTTTTTCTTCCACCGCAGCGGCTGTATCTTTCAAAACCGTCAGGATCGTCCCTTCCACCGGACGGACCACGCCTTTATACGCCGTCGCTTTTGCTTCGTTCAGCGCCTTTGAGAAAGCGGCCATATCCATCACCGCCTGCTCATCAAGCGCGCGTGAGAAACCGCGCCAAAATTGGGAAAGAATAACCCCGCTGTTTCCCCGGGCCCCCATCAGCGCTCCCTGCGCCACCGAACGCAGCAAGATACCGGCATTTTCTTCCTGAGAGGATGAAATCTCATTCCATCCGGCCTGCATGGTCAGCAACATATTGGACCCGGTATCGCCATCCGGAACAGGGAACACATTCAGAGCGTTCACAATCTGCTGATTCGTCTTTAACCATAATGTGCCGGCTTCAATCAGTGATTTCACCTGCTGGCCGCTTAAAATTGTCAATTCTTCCGCATCCATTGCGTTTGTATTTCTTGATTCTACATCCATGCTTCTTCTATGGCTCCTATTTCAGATCGCTTTCCGGTTAGACAGGATTGCTGACGCGCAGTCCGCGAACATGAACGTTCACGCTTTCAACCGTCAGCCCCGTCTGGCTTTCAATTTGGTAAGAGACGTTATCTGCGACACTGGAAGCAACAGATGTAATTCTGGTCCCGTATTCGACAACAATATAAAGGTCAATCGCGACCGTCTTGCCATCGTATTGAATATTTACACCCAAAGTTGGATCTTTGATAATAACATTCGCCAGCCCGGCTGCCTTACTCTTCGGAGCCAAACCGACAAGCCCGTAAGACTCCAGCGCAGCAAAATACGCAATCGTGGAAATTGCCCTGTGGGATATAAAGATATTTCCGTTTATTTTTGATTCATTACTCATGAGGTACTTTCATCCTTTTTCTCTCAGGAAATTCAAAGAAAGAAGAGCGCATTTTTCCTTTTTAATTCATATCTATTTATTTTAACAGCATTCGAAGGGTTTTGTAATATTTGGTTAACTCACAACAATTCAAATAGGATCACACCGTTCATAATTTCCAAATCTGCGGAAGACCTCGCGGATGGCCCGTTTCACATCATTTGAATCGTTAATTGCCTAAGCAGTCTGTTGACAGAAAATAAAATCCGCATATAATAATAACAGTTGAGCAATTGTTCAACTGTTATTAAAAACACAATAGGTTGAGTTTTGGAGCAGCAGATGGGATTTGAAAAAAGCATCACAGATTGCAACGTTCTTCACGAAGATATCGTGGAATTGGTCCGAAAAGATATGCCTGAAGAATCCATTTTCTTTGACCTGGCGGATTTATATACGATTTTCGGTGACAGTACAAGGGTCAGAATTCTTTGGGCGCTGGACATACACGACATGTGTGTTTGCGATATTGCCGTCCTGCTGAACCTTACAAAATCCGCTGTTTCACATCAGCTTCGGATCCTGCGGCAGGCAAACCTGGTCAAACCGCGGAGAGAAGGCAAAGTTGTTTTTTACACATTAGCCGATGAGCATGTAAAAGCTATCTTTGAAAAAGGAATGGAGCATATTTATGAATAACGAGAATCTGCCCGTAGTGCAGAAACAATTCCGGTTAGCTGGACTCGATTGCGCCAACTGCGCAGCTAAAATTGAACAAAAAATCAATCAATTACCGCAGGTCAGCACAGCGTCGGTAAAACTCCTGTCGGAAACGCTGGATATCGAATATTTTGCCGCGTCCGGCACGAATGAAGACCGCATAGCCCGTGAAATTGACGAAATTGTCCGGGCCATCGAACCGGATGTCGTCGTGTCGGAAATGGCTGCCGCAGAATCGGAAGGAACCGGGGAAACGGATGAAAAAGCCGGGCGGAACAAACTGATAATCCGGCTGATCCTTTCTGCCGCCCTATTCCTGGCCGGAGTCTTGTTCAGAGAGCGCGGAATACTCGGAACTGTGTTTTATCTTGCCTCCTATATCCTGATCGGATACGATGTCATCATCCTCGCATTCAAAAATATCCTGCGCGGAGAATACTTTGAAGAAAATTTCCTGATGTCGATCGCCACCATCGGCGCCGTTTTCATCCGGGAATATCCGGAAGCCGCCGCCGTCATGCTCTTTTATCAGACCGGGGAGT
>CALAEB010000602.1 GCA_937890875.1 uncultured Anaerolineaceae bacterium
CCGGTTTCCATGGTCAACCGGGCAGCGAGAGGCGCTGCCTGATTGGCGGGGACGGTGAACAGCAACTCATAATCCTCACCTCCATGCAGCGCAAAATGCCACTCGTCGCCGTATTTTGCCGATGACAGCGTTCGGTTTTCTGTTCTGACCGGCAGTTTTTCTGCGAAAAGGCGGGTGCCGACGCCACTGCTTTCGCATAGGTGTCCCAAATCGCCGGCCAGTCCGTCGCTGATATCGATCATGGCAGTGGCGGTATGAGTAGCGGCGATCCATTGCCCTGCGGCAATCTGTGCGTATTCCCGGGTGGTGAAAAGTGCGGCGTCCAGGACCAACGCGCCGCGGGCTGCCGCATCGCCGACGGTGCCGGTGACCAGCACCTTGTCGCCGGGACGCGCTCCGGACCGGGGAAGGATCTGATCCGGAAGAATGTCTCCCAGCAGCGTGATGTCGATGGTGACCCCGGCGCGGGACAATGAGATGTTTCCGCCGACAATGGTTGTTCCGGCCTGTTCCGCTTCCATGCGCAGACCGGCGTACAGTCCGTCGATAAACGCCACCGGCAGATTGTCCGGCAGCCCTAATGATACAAGCGCGAAACGGGGCCGGCCGCCCATGGAGGCGATATCGCTCAGGTTGATGGCCAGCGCTTTTCGCCCGATATTTTCAGGTGAAACGGCATTGCGCAGAAAGTGGATGCCCTCCCGCTGTGTGTCGCAGGTTGCCAGCAGCAATCGTCCGGCATCGGTCTGCAGAACCGCAGTATCATCTCCGATACCGACCAGCACTCCCGGCCCGCTCTCCGGCAGCGCGCGGCGGATACGGTCGATCAGGCCAAACTCACCTAATTCACGAATTTTCATGGATTTCCTCTGTTTCAATTCACGCTTCGAATTGGTGAATAGAAGTATATTCGCTGCTTATTTTTTTGTTCGATTCTCCCGGATCAGCCTGCTGAGCAGCCGGGCAGCTTCTTCCGGATTGTCTGCCGCCATGATTGCGGAAACAACCGCGATGCTGTCCGCTCCGGCGCGAACGACTTCCGCGCAATTCGCGGCGTTCAGCCCGCCGATCGCGATCAATGGCAGCGGACTGGCTTGCGCAAGTGTTTTTACACCGCTGATCCCCAGCGCGTGAACAGCATCCGGTTTTGTGGCTGTGGTATAAACTGGACTGGATGCGACATAATCCGCGCCAGCCGCGACGGCTGTCTCCACCTGAGCGGTGCTTTCCACAGATACACCGATAATTTTATCCGATCCAAGAATTTTTCGCACAAGTTCTGCCGGCATATCCTCCTGTCCGACATGGACGCCGTCCGCGTCTATTGCCAGCGCGACATCCACCCGGTCATTGATGATGAGCGGTACGGCATACCGATGACAGATATCGAGCAGGGACTGCGCTTCTGCGATCATTTGGCGGGTGCTGGCGCTTTTTTCGCGGTATTGGACGATGTTTACGCCGCCGCGGATGGCCGTTTCAACCACCTGTATGACAGACCGGTTTCCGGCCAGTTCCCTGTCAGTGACGAGGTACAGAGAATAATCAACAGTGGCTTTGAGATTCATAGTTCAACAATCCGTACGTGCTTTTCGACGTCCTCCGGGGTTAAGCGATAGGTTTCGTCGAGCAGTGCGGTCCGGAAAGAACCAGGCCCTTTACTGTATTGGGCGGCATTTTCAGCTGCCAGCCCATAACAGGCCAGTGCCGCGGCGGCGGCAATCAGCGGATCAGGCTCGACCGCGCAGAACGCGGCGACGGCTGTTGTGGACATACAGCCGGATCCGGTGATGGTTTTCAGCAGCGCGTGTCCGTT
This sequence comes from uncultured Anaerolineaceae bacterium, assembly GCA_937890875.1. Classification (GTDB taxonomy): domain Bacteria; phylum Chloroflexota; class Anaerolineae; order Anaerolineales; family Anaerolineaceae; genus Flexilinea. The sequence continues at coordinate 1,817 of CALAEB010000602.1, forward strand.
GTCAACGCCCAGCGTGCGGTTCCCGTCAGCGATGATGTCGCGTTTGGCCGTGATTGCAGAGACAAGCCGGTGTGCTTTTGCGAATGTACCGGCGACAGCGACCGGATCTTTCAGGTCGGCAACCGATTCGACGCCTTTCACTTCACCGCCGATACCGGCCAAATATCCGGTTTCGCCAGGATTGCCGCGGACAACGGCGATTTTCAACGTGCTCAGGAATTTCTGGCCGGTCTCGTTGCGCAGTGTGGTCGCGCCGACACCCACTGGGTCATAAATGACCGGGACACCGAGTTCGTTGGCGCGTTTTCCCGCGATCAGCATCGACTCCACCCATTCCGGGGTCAGCGTGCCGGGATTCAGAATGAGGGCGCCGGCTGCGCCGACCATTTCCGCCACTTCTTCTTTTGCGTGGGCCATCACCGGCAGCGCCCCCAAGGCCAAGGTCAGGTTTGCCGTATCGTTCATTACGACAAAATTGGTCATGTGGTGGATCAGCGGGTGCTTCTCACGGATGCGGGTGAGCAGTTCAGCACATATGGATCCGAAATTCGTTTCTGTTGTCATGGAACACTCCTTGGTGTGAAAAAAAGTTTATAAATAAAGACGTCACCCGATTTGGATGACGTCTTTGGAGTTTTTGAATTTCTTCCTACGCTGGCATTATCCAGATCAGGTCTATGGGTCGAAGACATCAGTCAGTCTTCCTCTCAGCCCGATTTCCGTCGAGCTCCCCGTTGTTTTATCTATTTTAATGAAGTATACCACTGTGCTGCGTTTCTGTGGCGGCATTCTATTGGAGATCCGCGAATTCAAAGTTTGGAAAGTCCTTTCGAATAAGGAAAGAGAACCTCAGCATACCCTTTTCTATTTCAAATTGCTGGAGTGAGATCCTCTTCCTCGAAAACAATAAGTCCGCTTTTGACGTTCGAGGTGTATTTTGAATTGCCGAACGTTGTGTCTGTCCCTGCAATATAACTTATAATTATTTATGCGTGTGTAATGATTTTCAAAACGGATTTCGTGGATTTCGTGCCGGATTGCGGGCAATTTGAAATATGAGCTTTTCAGATAGTGCGGGATGCTTGTGACTGTCTTGTTTGTACACGGAGTACAGAAATAAACTGGTCACAAGAGTTTTTTTCAAAAATTGAATCGCCGGTATAAAATTCGGTTAACTGCCGAATAGTTTTATTAATATAAGGAAAGTGGTTTATTTTGTATAATCAGTTATCGATTAATCTACTGAATTTATTGTTATCACTGTCAGATGCGCTGGATCTGGCGAGCCCGGAGCTTTCGTTTCATCAGATGCGAACGGCTTTCATCGTTTGGGAACTGGCCAAAGTGGCAAAGATGGATCCGCAGGAAACCAGCCGGCTTTTCTCCGCTGCGCTGCTGCATGATATCGGTGCGCTGTCGCTGGAACATAAAATCGAGGTCCATCGCGGAAGTGTTTATGATCCGCAGATCCATTGTATTTTAGGCGAGCGGATTTTGAGCGACGTTCCTTTTTTTGCGGATTCTGCCGTGATTGTCCGTTACCATCATACCAAATGGACGAATCTGGCGGACAGATCGAAAGAACCGCTGATCTTTTCATCGCAGATATTGATGCTGGCTGATATTCTGGAACGTTCGGTGGACCGGAAAAAGTTTATCCTGCATCAGGATCAGGAACTGATTTCAAAGATTGTTTCCTTGTCCGGCAGTTCATTGAATCCGGAAGCGGTGGATTTGTTTAAAGCGGTCTGTTACCGGGAGGATTTTTGGCTGGATCTTACTTCCTCACGTTTGTATTCCCTGCTGCTGCACGCAGGACCGGGGAAGAATGAATATATTGATCAGGAGATGCTGCATCCGATTTCGATTTTATTCCGGAATATTATCGATTTCCGTTCGAAAATGACCGCCACCCATTCGTCCGGTGTCGCGGCGGCAGCTGTTCAGTTGTCAAAATATGTTGGATTAACGGAACTTGAACTCGACCTGATGGGGATTGCCGGCAATTTGCATGACCTGGGAAAACTGGTTATCCCAACCTCAATCTTGGATAAAGCTGATAAGCTGACCAAAGCTGAATTCGCGGTAATCCGGCAGCATACCTATTTCACTTATACGGTCCTCACCACGATCGGGGGAATCATGACAGTTGCGGAGTGGGCCGCCTTTCACCATGAACGGCTGGACGGGACCGGCTATCCTTTCCATCTGAAAGGAGATCGGCTTAATCTTGGCTCCAGGATTATGGCTGTCGCTGATATTTTTACTGCCCTGGCGGAAGACCGCCCCTACCGGAAAGGGCTGGACCGGCAAGGTGTGCTTTCCATTTTGCAGGATATGGGGAAGAGGAACGGATTGGATCGGATGGTCCTGCGCGCACTGGAAGAAAATTATGACGCGATTGAAGAAGTTACCAAGGCAAAACAGGCGCAGGCGAAAAAGTTCTATGATGACGCTTTTTCGATCCCATGGATGCCTGATCAAAGAGCGTCATAACGGAAATTCAGATTGCATCGTTTCCTTCGTAACTGATCTTTGCGTCACGAATTACTGATTGCTGTCATGAATTGCCAATGAATGGAAAAACCAGTGGTATAAATACGGCATGAACTCGGCATTACTCTCATTCTCATTGATTAGCAGCGTTATTATTTTGGTCCTCCTCCTTACGGACCTTTTTTCGATTGGAATGGTAATGGAAAGAGTGAAACGAAAAATCACCGAATAACGACTGACAAACGTAACCAAGGCCACCCAATCAAAACGGGTGGCTTTTTTTATTCTAAGCCAGAACTCGGAGGAGTGAATGCGTTCAGACAATATCAAAAAAGGAATTGAACATGCGCCGCATCGAGCGTTGCTCAAATCGACCGGAGTTACCGACGCGGACATGCAGAAGCCTTTCATCGCAATCGTTAATGCTTATATCGACATTGTTCCGGGGCATTTCCATCTGCAAAGCTTTGGCCGCCGGATCAAAGAAGCTGTCCGGGCTGCCGGCGGTGTCCCGTTTGAATTCAATACGATCGGTGTGGATGACGGCATAGCCATGGGGCATCCGGGGATGAAATATTCTCTCCCCTCCCGTGAACTGATCGCTGACAGTGTCGAAACCATGATCGAGGCGCACCAGTTTGACGGCATGATTTGTATCCCCAATTGCGACAAAATCGTCCCCGGTATGATGATGGCGGCGCTGCGCGTCGACATCCCGGCGATTTTTGTTTCCGGCGGTCCGATGGCTGCCGGCCGTTCACCGGACGGAGACGTTTTGGATCTGATTTCCGTATTTGAAGGCGTCGGAGCCTATCAAAGCGGACGGATCGATGCCGGCCGGCTGAAGATGATCGAAGATTACGCTTGTCCGTCCTGCGGATCCTGTTCGGGAATGTTCACAGCAAACAGTATGAATTGTCTGATGGCGGTGCTGGGGCTGGCGCTGCCTTATAACGGCAGTGCGCTGGCGCTCACGGCTGAGCGCGAGAAAATGGCAGCGCGTGCCGCTGCGCTGATCCTTGAATTAATCGAACAAAATATTACCCCCCGGCAGATTGTCACGACCGAGGCGCTGGATGACGCCTTTGCGCTGGATATGGCGATGGGCGGTTCTTCCAACACGGTGCTGCACGCGCTGGCGCTGGCCAACGAAGCCGGGATCGATTATTCGCTGGAGCGCATTAATGCGATCGCCGACCGGATTCCGCATCTGTGTAAGGTGAGCCCCTCCGGAAAATGGCATATGGAAGACGTCCATCGGGCCGGCGGTGTTCCTGCCATTCTGAATGAAATTAACGCGCACAGCGACGGTTTGCACCTGGACCGGATCACGGTGTCCGGCAGGACGCTGCGAGAAAATATTGCCGGTGCGAAAATTCTTGACCCCGAAGTAATCCATCCTTATGAACAGGCTTATTCTTCCCGCGGCGGCCTGGCGATCCTGTTCGGGAATTTATGCCCGAACGGCGCGGTGATCAAGACGGCCGGGGTTTCCGCCGGAATGCAGACTTTCGCCGGACCGGCGCGGATTTACGATTCACAGGAAGCGGCGCTGAAAGGAATTCTGGGGGGCGAGGTTCAGGCCGGAGATGTGGTGGTGATCCGGTATGAAGGACCGAAAGGCGGCCCCGGCATGCAGGAAATGCTTAGCCCGACCAGCGCGATTATGGGGATGGGCTTGGGAGACAAAACGGCGCTGATTACCGACGGCCGGTTTTCCGGCGGTACCCGCGGCGCCTGTATCGGACATGTATCACCGGAGGCGGCTGCGCGGGGTCCGATTGCCGCACTGGAAGCGGGCGACATCATCGAGATCGACCTGAATTCCCGCAGTCTTAACGTCCGTCTGGCGGACGCAGTGATTCAGGAGCGGCTGGCTGCGCTGCCGGCTTTCGAGTCAAAGGTTAACAGCCGCTGGCTGCGGCGGTATTCCGCCATGGTCACCAGCGCAGATACCGGCGCTGTATTGAACAGTTGATTGGCGCCTTTTATGAAGAAGAGAGAAAACAGGAGCAACGCATGAAATTATCCGGTGCACAAATTGTTTGGGAGGCCTTGCGGCGGGAAAATGTGGATGTGGTTTTCGGTTATCCCGGCGGCGCAGCACTTCCGATTTATGACGCTTTGGTTGACAGTCCGATCCGGCATGTGCTGGTTCGCCATGAGCAGGGCGCCGCGCATATGGCGGACGGTTATGCGCGCGCTTCCGGCAAGGTCGGTGTGGTTTTGGCGACCTCCGGACCGGGGGCGACGAATCTGGTCACCGGAATTGTGACAGCACAAATGGATTCCGTTCCGATAGTCTGTATCACGGGGCAAGTTGTCAGCGCGCTGATCGGTTATGATGCGTTTCAGGAAACTGACGTGGTCGGAATCACACTCCCGGTCACCAAACATAATTATCTGATTACGGACGTGCATGAAATCGCTCCCACGATCCATGAGGCTTTTCATATCGCCCGAAGCGGGAAACCGGGTCCGGTCCTGATCGATATCACGAAAGACGCCCAGCAGGCAGAGATTGAATGGGAGTTCGATTTGCAGGAAGTCCACCTCCCGGGTTTCCGGCCGGATCTGAGCCCGCTTCAATCAGATTTTGAGCGGGCGGTGAAGATGATCCAGTCCGCTCAAAAGCCGCTGATTCTGGCCGGTCATGGTGTGTTGATCAGTCAGGCGATGGATGAAGTGCTGGCGTTTGCCGAACGCATGCAGATCCCGGTCGCCAGTACGCTTTTAGGGCTGAGCGGTTTTCCGGATGCGCATCCGCTTTCCGTCGGCCTGATGGGGATGCACGGAGCGGCCTGGGTGAATCAGAGCATCCAAAATGCGGATCTGCTGCTGGCGTTCGGGATGCGTTTCGATGACCGGGTTACCGGGAAACTGGCAAATTTTGCCCCCAACGCGCTGAAACTCCATGTTGAAATTGACCCTTCCGAAGTCAATAAGACAGTTCTCGCCGATCTTGCGCTGGTCGGCGATCTGAAAACGATCTTGCAGAGGTTACTGCCGATGCTGGAACCGGCGGAGCATCCGGAATGGCTGGCGGCGATTGCAGACTGGAAAAAGGCCGCGGCTGTGTATGACATTAAACGCTTGCCGGAAAACGGGCGTCTGTATCCGGCGCATGTGATTTCGGAACTGTGGCGCTGTACCGGCGGGGAAGCACTGGTGGTATCGGATGTCGGGCAGAACCAGATGTGGGCCGCGCAATATTATCAGCATGATCAGCCGAGGACCGCGATCACCTCCGGTGGTCTGGGGACGATGGGATTCGGGCT
>CALAEB010000603.1 GCA_937890875.1 uncultured Anaerolineaceae bacterium
GCCAGTCTTCAGCGGCAGGGGTGTGAATTTTTCCGAAAACGAACACCCCGATTGTTATGAATGCCAGCAGGATCAGCAAAACCTGTGTTAATCTACGACGATAAATTTTGATGGTTTCATTAATAATCAGCCCGCTCATTTCTTGCTCTCCGTGATTTCCAGAAATTTTTCTTCCAGTGTTTGCTCCTGAATTTGAATACTGTAGACCTGAATCCCCGCTTCAGTCAGTAATTTGTTGATGACCGGAATTTCTTTTTTGCTTATCAGGATGATTAACTCTTCGGACCGGTCCGAAGACAATAAGGATTTATTGTTTGCGGCGATCAGCTGTTTGGCCAGTTCCGCCTGCTCCGGATCAATTTGAATACAGACACGGCAGGGACCTTCCTGGTGGATCAGTTCGTGAACTGCTTGAATGTTGCTCAGTTTCCCGGCCTGCAGGATGCCGATCCGATCACACATGGCCTGCATCTCCGAAAGCAGGTGGCTGGAGACGAAAACGGTAACGCCTTCTTCATGTGCCAATTTTTTCAGATAATTACGCAGTTCGTGGATTCCTGCCGGATCAAGACCGTTGGTCGGTTCATCCAGAATCAAGAGTGCGGGACGATGGAGCAGTGCCTGCGCAATGCCCAGCCGCTGCCGCATGCCGAGAGAATAGTCGCCCACTTTTTCGTGGATGCGGTCCTTTAGCCCGACGATTTCTGCCATTTCGATGATACGGTTTTGCGGGATGCTGGGAATCATCCGGGCATAGTGCTCCAGATTTTGATATCCTGTCAAATAGCGGTATAACTCCGGATTTTCAATAATAGCGCCGACATTCCGGATCGCTTTTGAAAAATCTTTTGTGATGCTATGCCCTTTGATAAGAATATCACCCTGCGTGATCTTTATCAGCCCAACCATCATGCGAATGGTGGTTGTCTTGCCTGCTCCGTTCGGGCCTAAAAAGCCGAAAACTTCTCCGGCTGCAATATCAAAAGTGAGATCGTCAATGATAGTTTTGTCTTTGATTCTTCTGGTCACATGTTGGAATTGTGCAACCGGCATTTGATTCATGTGTCTGTCTCCTCCTGGCGGATGTTCGTGTTTCTTTCTCCGCATTTTCAGGATAATTGTATAGTTCCAGATTAAACGGACGGTAAACAGGAGACAAACGCATCACGGATTTTTCTCAGATTTTTTCTGGATGGAATTTTGTTGGGATTATGTCTTATTTGGCAAGACGCCGGTCGATGCTGAAACCGCGCCTGGTCATACTGTTGAATGCTGCAGGATGATAATTTATGTGATGTTGTGCAATCTTTTCACCGGCGCAATCAGTTTTCACGCCTCTGCTTACGTTCTCCTTTGAACATCCGGCAACTCACTCAGGAGTGACCTGATCCGCGAACAGGAATCCGCGAATTTTTCCCGTTCTTCCGGAGGCAAATCCAATTCCAAAACCGCCTTGACCCCATCCTGGCCGATGACCGCCGGCACACCCGCATAGACCGCGTCCTGCCCGTATTCACCCCGCAACAACGCTGAGACCGGCAGTACGCTGTCTGAATCCTGAAAAACGGCGTTAACAATTTTACAGAGGGCGGCTGCAATACCGAATTCGGTTGCCCCTTTCCCGTTCACAATCCCATAACCGGCGCGGCTGGTCTGCTGTGCAATCGCGTCCAGATCCGGTTGGGTATTTTCTCCTGACAGGCTGGCGAGATATTGTTTCAGTGGAACATCCCCGACGGTCACGTGTGACCACGGGATCATCTGTGAATCGCCGTGTTCACCCATACAGAATGCGTTGATATTTGCGGGTGCGATATTCAGCGCGCTGCCCAGAATCCGGCGCAGACGGGCGGAATCCAGCGCGGTTCCGGTGCCGATTACCCGGTTTGCGGAAAAGCCGCTCTTTTGCCAAACATAATGAGAGATAATATCCACTGGGTTCGAAATAACAATAAAAATTCCGGAAAATCCGCTGCTGACAACCGGTTCAACGATTGTATCCATGATCGGAAGCGTTTCCCAGAGCATTTCGGGCCGGGTCATGCCTTTCCGCGGCTGAACGCCGGCGGACAGCACAATGATATCCGCTTCGGCACAGTCCTGATATTCGCCTGTTTGGATCAAAGCGGACCGGGGCAGATGCGGCAGCGTATCCCGCAGGTCTTCCGCCTGGCTTTCCGCTTTTTCCCGGTCGATATCAACCAGGATCAGTTCGTCCGATAGCTGTTCCCGCAGCAGCGCCAAGCCGCAATGGGAACCAACATGACCCACGCCGACAATTGCGATTTTCCGTGATTTTTTTTGCATTTTTCCCTTTCAGCCCGTTAAGGAAGATGATCTGATTTTTGCTAAACTTGACTCTTTTCGAGCAAAAAATTGCCGGCATTCGTATGCAATCCCCAAACTATATTGCGTGGAATAAAGGGATGAATGCTCGAAAAAAAGTAAAATTGTTGTTCTGCGATTCGCCTTCTGGCGTTCGAATCATGGTTAATGGGCGTAGCTGTCCAGCAGCTCCTGCCGGGTGATCTTTTGGCGCGCTTCCCCTTGAATATCCATGGCGATTCGCCCGCCATCCAGCAGCATCAACCGGCTGCCGGTGTGAAGTGCGGTGCCGATGCTGTGCGTGACCATGATGGTGGTGATCTTCCCTTCGGCGATGATCCGTTCCGTCAGTTCTGTCACGCGAACGGCGCTTTGCGGGTCAAGCGCGGCGGTATGTTCATCCAGCAGCAGCAGTTTCGGTTTCACCATGGTGGCCATCAACAGCGTGATCGCCTGCCGCTGTCCGCCGGACAGCAAGCCAATGCGCGTATTCATGCGATTCTCCAATCCCAGCCCCAGCGCATACAGCTGTTCCCGGAAAAATGTCCGATCCTGTTTGGTCGTGCGGTGCAGCAGACTTCTGCCGGTGCCCCGCATATAGGAGATCGCCAGATTCTCCTCGATGGTCATATTTGGTGCGGTGCCGGTCAGCGGATTCTGAAAAACGCGGCCGATCAGTAATGCCCGGCGGTGCTCCGGCAGGAAGGTGATGTCCTTGTCTTCCAGCCGGATGGTTCCGCTGTCTGGGAAGATGCTTCCGGCTATCAGGTTAAACAAGGTCGATTTGCCGGAGCCGTTGCCTCCCAACAGTGTGACAAACTCCCCATCGGTGACTTTCATTGAGAACTGGTTCAGCGCGAGGTGGGCGTCCGGCGTACCTTTATTGAATTCTTTGCTGAGGAAATGGATGTCAAGCATGATCCGCTCCGTTTCTGCGAATCTGTTCGCGCAACAGCAGCTTTTTCCGGAATGTGGGCGCGGCGATGGCGATGGCGACGATCAGGGCTGAAATCAGCTTCAGGCTGGATGCGGGCAGGTTTGTGGTAAGAATTGCTGCGATAACCAGCCGGTAAGCGACGGCACCGGCGACTGCGCCGATCAATCCGCGCAGAACGCTGGTGCTTTTAATCAGCATCTCGCCGATGATGAGTGAGGCCAGCCCGACCACGACCATGCCGGCGCCCATGTTGATATCCACCGATTGCTGCAATTGAGCGACCAACCCGCCTCCCAGGCCGATCAGAGAATTGGAAAGCGCAAATCCGACGATTTTGGCCGTGTCGGTATCAATGGACGAGGCGCGGACCATCTCCGCATTATCTCCGGTGGCGCGGATGGAAAGCCCCAGCTGGGTTTTGAAGAAAAAGACCAGGATCAGCAGGATGATCAGCGTCAGCGGAATCAACAGGATCAGGCGGAATCCGGGCCGCGAAATAATGTTTTCCTCAATCGGTGTAAAAATATTCCTCATCATCAGCAATGGCAGGTTGGATTTGTTCATCATCACGGCAAGATTGATGGAATATAATCCAGTCATCGTCAGAATACCGGACAGGATGGGCTGAATGCCGCACTTTGTTTGCAGCAGTGCAGTGACAATTCCGGCGGCCGCCCCGACAAGCATGGAAGCCGGAATGCCTAAATAAGGCATCCCGTTCAGCACGCAGAGCGCGGATGCAGCCGCGCCCAGGACAAAACTGCCATCCGTTGTGAGATCGGGTATATTGAGAATACGGAAAGAAATGAAGATTCCGAAGGTGAAAATGGCGTAAATGAATCCCAATTCCACGGCTCCGAAAAACGCGGTTGTACTCATCCGTTCTTTATCTCCCTTTGTTGATTTAATAATTTGAACATGAACAGGCAACTGCGGTTCTCCCGGTTTTGTTTCTGTGCAAGACCAGGAGAGCCGCAAGTTTTCTTTACGAATCTGAAAAAATTCTCAAACTTCGAATCCCTGTTCGTTTATTTGATAATCAAAAATGTGTCCAACACTTCCTGCGGCAATTCAATGCCGATCGCTTTCGCGGTAGTGGTGTTGACAATTTTCGCGTATTCATTGACGACTTCGACCGGGTTTTCCTGAATAATTTCTCCATCGATCAGCCGTTTCAGCATGGCTGCGACCTGTTTGC
>CALAEB010000604.1 GCA_937890875.1 uncultured Anaerolineaceae bacterium
AGCCCAACAAAAAATAGAACAACAAATAATTCCTTTGGGAAAATTTAACCCTTTTGACACCTGAATTAAATATGCGCAAATCAGGGAAATCGGTGTGAATCCGATGCTGACCCGCAACTGTAATGGACTTCGGTCTAAGCCAGACCTCTGATCTTCAGCCCGATCGTTTGAAATCTTCATGGCCGGCAGTGCCGGTATAAAGTTGATTTCAGATTGCTGTCTGCGCGATAACGAATTCCCCGGGGGATGGGAACAGGATGTCAAACCCCCGCGAGGGGTTTTTCTTTTGGGAACATCTTCCGGCAGGTATTGTCCGTGAAAAGCTGGGCCGCTGCCGGATCGGGCTGCGCAATGAACGATCTTTTCTATTCGAGGAGTGATTTGAAATGAAACAACGGATACTGTTTATGCAGTTTCTTATTCTGGTTCTGACAGCTTTTTCCTTTTTTGCCGTTTCGGCGCAAACAGCGGAACAGACAATTGAACAAACGGCCGTGATTGTCACGGATGACCTTGATCGGGAAGTGACGATCAATCAACCTGTCCAATCGGTTGTGTCACTGGCAGCTTCCAACACCGAGATTCTGTGTGCGATCAGCTTGTGTGAGAATCTGGTCGGAGTGGATTTGTTTTCGGACTATCCGGAAGAAGTGCAGGCGCTTGAAAAAGTGACGAATCTGGATATGTCGGTCAATTTTGAACTGATCCTGAGTCTGAAGCCGGATTTGGTGCTGGTCTCGGAATTAACGCCGGTGGAGCAAGTGGATTCGCTGGCTTCACTGGGTCTTCCGGTTTATTATCTTGCCAATCCGAAGACGTTGGATGATCTGCCAGCGCATATCCTGAAAGCAGGGGAGGCGACGGGTTTCTCCGATGAAGCAGAAACGGTAGCGCTGGCGTTGGAAGAACGGATCGCCGCGGTGGATGAAAAACTTTCCGGTATTTCGGAGCGCCCGCTGGTGTTTTATGAACTGGACGCAACCGATCCGCTGAAACCCTGGACTGCCGGTCCCGGTTCCTTCATTGACGACTTGATCTATAGGGCTGGCGGCGAAAATATCGCGGCAGATCTGATCGGAGCGTATCCGCAAATCAGCCAGGAAGCGTTGATTCTGCAAAATCCGGACTTCATCATCCTGGGTGACAGCAATTACGGTGTTACGGCGGCGGATGTGGCCGGCCGTCCCGGTTGGGAGGACCTGAGCGCAGTCCTGAACAGCCAGGTCATTGAATTTAACGATGATCTGGGAGCGCGGCCGGGACCGCGTTTGGTGGACGGCCTGGAGCAGCTGGCGGAAATTTTCCATCCGGAACGATTTGAATAATGCGTTTGTCCCTGTTGAAGAAAAGCCCCGCGGCCGTCCTGGCAGCGCTGCTGGTGCTGCTGCTGTTCCTGATGATGATTGTCAGTATTCTGGTCGGCAGTGTCCAGCTGGACCTGACACAGGCGCTGCGGGTCATTGGCATGAAACTTACCGGTATTTCGGTTCCGCCGGAACTGCTGATGATTGAGAAGATTCTTTTTTCCTTGCGGATCCCGCGAACGTTACTGATGATTTTGATCGGTGCGGGGTTGGCTTGCAGCGGCGCTTCCTATCAGGGGATGTTCCGCAACCCGCTGGCGGATCCTTATCTGATCGGGGTGTCCGCCGGGGCCAGCCTGGGCGCGGTGATCGCTATGTCGATTCATTGGCCGTACACCCGCCTGGGAACCGTGATGATCCCGCTGGCCGCTTTTATTTTTGCCATTTTGACCGTGGTCGCTGTGTTTCATCTGGGAAAGATCGGCGGCGCGCTGAATATCACCGGACTGATTCTTGCTGGGGTGGCGGTGAATGCGATTGCTTCCGCGCTGACTTCGGGCTGGCTGCTGATTTCCGACAGCGAGCTGCGTTATTCACTCTCATGGATGCTGGGAGGGATCACGCGCAGCGGGTGGGAGCCGTTGGTGGTGATGGCTCCGCTCATGTTTATCGGGATGGCCGGGCAATGGATTTTGGCTTATCCGTTGAATGTGATCCAGTTTGGCGATGAACAGGCCGCGCAGCTGGGCGTTTCGGTG
>CALAEB010000605.1 GCA_937890875.1 uncultured Anaerolineaceae bacterium
TTAGAGGGAATATGCTACATGTGTTTGTTGTTTCGAATTTCAGGGCTGAACCTGCCCGTTGTGTGAAGGGAGAAAAACTGATATGAGAATTGTCTATTTATCGGAAATAGAGACTTTTATTGTGGATATTCTGGCCTGGGTTTTCTTCCACTTAAGTATTGGATTTACCTTTTCAAGACTATCCATCCAGCATTTTAATCCATCCAAATCCTGGTTCCAGACAAAAAATTGGGAAAAAGACGGCCAAATTTACCAGAAACTATTCAAAGTGAAGAATTGGAAGAAAATCATTCCCAGCGGGGCCGCTATCTATAAAAATGCCTACGAAGTAAAACATCTGACGGAGATCACGATCGAAAATATCAATCTGTGGATCCGGGAAAGCTGCCGTTCCGAAGTCTGCCATTGGCTCATGATGATTCCAGGAGGGCTCTTCTACTTGTGGAACAGTGTGGAGGTCGGCCGGTTGATGGTGGTGTACGCATTTGCCAATAATATTGTCCCGATCATCATGCAGCGGTACAACCGCCCGCGGGCGCGGAAGTTACTGGCGCAGATGGAGAAAAAATTGGCGTTGAACGATTCACCGCAGTTCTCTTATGAATATGCTGGCACAGAGGCATAACGCGCCGGAAAGAATCACAATTTTGATTCGGGCGTCAAAAGGGTAACAGTTTCCGCTTCGATAATTTACCTTTCAGCACTTTAACCAACATTACTTCAGGCGTCAAAAGTCAAGCCAATAAAAAGATAGGCCATACCGGCCTTTGACACAGCGTTTTTGCGCCGTGTCAAAGGCCGCATCTTCAAATCGCATTAAAAACGGGTTTCAGCGGTGGAAAAATCCATCCCGCTAAGTAAAGAAATAGCACGGTATCAATACGAGAGCATTAAAACCGCGCTGGCGGTTACGGAGTTTAGAACAAAAGCCAACGCGGCAATTCTGAATGGTACCCGCCAACTTCAGGAGCACAAAATGACATATAAAATCAAAGCCTATCGCCGCAGCGTAAATTACTATGAAACCGATAAAATGGGCATCACGCACAATTCAAACTATTTCCGCTGGTTTGAGGAAGCCCGCATCCATTTTATGTCCCAGACAGCTTATCCTTACAAAAAAGTAGAAGCGTTGGGGATCGTTATGCCGATGATCGCTTCCAGCGCCGAATTCAAACACCCAACTTATTTTGATGACGAAGTCATCATCAAAAGCTGGCTGAGCTTTTTCAATGGATACAAAGTGACCCTTCAATTTGAAGTGATCAACGCTGAAACCAATATGCTCTGCACCACAGGGGAAACCAAAAGCGCGATCCTGTCGGCTGCCGGGAAACCGATCCAATTGCAACGCGAATTTCCGGAAGTTTATAAAGACTGGATGAGCGTACTCGGAGTGATTCCGGAGGTTTGAGCAGCCGGTTAAGTAGGAAGGTTCAAGTGTCAAAAGCCCAATGATAAAAAGAGAAAACTGTTGCTCTGTTTCTCGTGCTTATACCACCAGCTCATTGATCAAACATGAAAATTCCTTTCGAATAAGAAGCAGATGTTGTTGTTTTGGTTCCCTTGGTCAGTCTTGAAAATCCCATCTGACAAGAAGAAAAAAATAACACCAAAATACTACTTCTGAATCAAATAAATGACAACTTTAAGTCGTATTATTAACTTAAATTTACGCAGAATTTCTAATTTTGAAAAAAGTTTTTATATTCAAAAGGAGTTGCTGCCGTCGTTATATTTCTGCTTCATTTTTGATTGGAGGATACAATGGAAGAAATAAAGAATATGAGCAGTCTGGAAGAAAATGCGAAAAGCGGAGACATGAATGTGTTGCTAAAAACCCTCATTCAGCAAGGCCCCAAGCTGGCTAAAAACCGTACGCTGGTAAAAATCGCCCTGGCGGCCGCCGAAAATCATATGGTTAAGGATGGGAAAAATCGGCTGAAAACCGAAACCACCACAGCGCCCGGCATCATTCGCGACCAGACGGCCATGAGCTTGTCAATCCTGAATTCAGTATCCCGTATTCTCATGGAATGCAAACCTTCCGAGGCAACATTCCAAAAGGCAAGCTCGGTTCTCGGCAAAGATCTGTTGGTCGAGAAAAAGCTGCGCGAGGAGAAAAGCGTTGAATTTCAAAAGAAGTTCGGCGTGCGTCAGCCCTCTTTCCTGCTGATTAGTCCGACAAAAGGCTGTAATCTGCACTGTATCGGCTGTTATGCCGATTCCGACTACAATGTGGTAACACTGGACTGGGACATCGTTGAAAAAATGGTTGCGCAGGCCAACGAACTCTGGGGAGTCCAGTTTATCGTCATCAGCGGAGGCGAACCAATGATGTACAACTCCCAGGGGAAGGGCATTCTGGATCTCGTCGAAAAACATCCGGACATGTATTTCATGTTTTATACCAATGGCACGCTGATAACCGAAGCGGTCGCCCAAAGGATGGCGGATTTGGGTAACATCGTTCCAATGATCTCATTGGAAGGCTGGAAGGAAAAAACAGACGGCAGACGCGGCCAAGGCGTCTTTGATAAGGTGATGCATGCGATGGATCTGCTGCATGACGCCGGCGTACTTTACGGCTCTTCGCTGACAGCAACCCGGGAAAACGCGGAAGAACTCCTTTCGGATGAATTCATCGACTTCCTGTTCCTGAAAAAGCATGTGGCGCTGACCTGGGTCTTCCAATATATGCCGATCGGCAGATCCTATACGCTGAATCTGATGCCGACGCCGGAACAACGAAAATCGATGTGGGAACAGAGCTGGAAACTCATCAAAGAAAAACATTACTTCATCGCCGATTTCTGGAACCACGGCACCGTCGTTGACGGGTGTCTCTCCGCAGGCGGGCACGGAAGCGGCGGATATTTTTACATCGACTGGGATGGACATGTTTCCCCCTGTGTCTTTCTGCCGTTCACGCCGGTCAACGTGAAAGATATCTTCACAAAGGGCGGGAACCTGAACGATATTTATACCACCCCGTTCTTCTCCTCGATCCGGAACTGGCAAATCGGTATAAAAGACAAAACAAAAGCCAGGAATTTGCTCAATCCCTGTCCAATGCGGGATCACAACGCCGATCTGCGCAGAATAATTCAAAAACATGAACCGGATCCGCTGGACCCGAACGCGGCCGCCGCAATTCAGGACGCGGAATACGCGGAAGGAATGGATGAATATGACCGGAAATATCAGCAGATCACGGATGAAATTTGGGAGAAGAATTACGTATCACTGAATGGAAGCCAGGAATAAGCCGCCGCGGATTCCGTTCTTCTTCATTGTTTTCGACCGCAAATGAGTCTCGGATAAGTCACTTTCGATTTTTCCACCGGATCCTGGGAGTGACTTGCCAGCTTGGAAGAAAACATGATCCATCAATAAAATTCCTGCTGGGACAAAAAAATGGATTTTTTGTCCTACTGTCATCGATCAATCGATCACTGCAGCAAATCCCTTTCGAACCAGTCAGATGGTTCGAAAGGGATTTGTTTATGTTTACCGGCAAAATCAAAAGCAAATTTCCCGGAAATCCAAATCAGCAGTTGTATAACTACAATTCAAAAGGAGTTGCCTCAATTTAATTCGAATGCCAAAAATCGAATCAGGAAAACAGCGCTCGTGATTCTTTTTTTGGGCACACATTACTTTTGACGCCCTGGCCATCTTTCAATTTCTGGCGAATCAGTCGAAGTAAACCGAAGCCGTCATTCCCCAAAGCACTGGAAGACTGGTCGGATCCAGGGTGATTTCTACCGGATAAACCACATCTCCCAGATACAATTCGCTCCAGTTGGTGACTTTGGTGACACTGCCGTTCAGCGTCTTGTCTGGATAAGCGTCAAACACAACCCGAACCGGGTTCCCCACTTTGACCTGAGCCATATCCGTCTCTGACAGAT
The DNA here is from genome assembly GCA_937890875.1 of uncultured Anaerolineaceae bacterium. Lineage (GTDB taxonomy): Bacteria > Chloroflexota > Anaerolineae > Anaerolineales > Anaerolineaceae > Flexilinea. Next base: position 3,915 of record CALAEB010000605.1, read on the forward strand.
CCACCGTCTTGAGAACCTTTTCGGACGGATCCACGATCACCAGCGCCACCTTGCCGGCCGGGACAACCTCGCCCTCAGACACATCCAGTGAAACGATCTGTCCGTCAAACGGCGCGATCAGCCTGCGTAGTTCAATGTCAACCGCCGCGGAGGTCTGCTCCGCTTTCGCGGCTGCGATCCGCTGGTCAAGAATATCCTGGTCTTCTTTTCTGGGTCCATCCGCAATTTCGTCCAGCGCCCGTTCCGCGTCCGCCAATTCGGCTTCCGCCGCGGTAACATCGGCCTGGGCCTTATCCCGGTCGTTAAGCAACAGCGAATATGCGCGCTCCAGCTCATCGTACTCCTGACGAACCGCTTTATAATCGTCCTCCACCGTCTTCCGGCGGTCGCTGTTTTGGTCGAGATCGGCCACATCGTCCAGCGCGTCCTGCGCATCAGATCGGAAGAGCACACGTCTGAACTCCAGTCAC
>CALAEB010000606.1 GCA_937890875.1 uncultured Anaerolineaceae bacterium
CATCTCCGCCAGTTTTTCCTGGTCTGCTTCCGCAGGACGTGTTTCACCAACCACCCGTCCCCGTCGGATCACCAGAATCCGGTCGGAATATTCCAGCACCTCACGCAGTTTATGCGTGATAAAGATGATCGATTTTCCCTGGTCTGTCAGCGACCGCATGATCCGGAACAGGTCGTCCGCTTCCTGCGGTGTTAAAACTGCTGTCGGTTCGTCAAAAATCAGGATCCGCGCTTCCCGATACAGCAGCTTCAGAATCTCCACTCTCTGCTGAACACCGACCGGCAAATCCGCCACCAGCGCGTCCGGATGGACATCCAGATTATACTGATCCGAAATTTTAAGGATTTTTGCTTTCGCGGCCTGCCTGTCCAGCACACCGCCGAATTTGACCGATTCCTCTCCGAGCATGATATTCTCAGCCACCGTGAAAACCGGTATCAGCATAAAATGCTGATGGACCATCCCAACGCCGGCTTTGATGGCATCGATCGAGGAGTGGATCGAAATCTGCTGCCCGTCAATGAAAACCAAACCCTCGTCCGGCTGATATAAGCCATAAAGGATATTCATCAAAGTTGTTTTTCCAGCGCCGTTCTCCCCCAACAGCGCCAATATTTCACCTTTTTCCAGTCGGAGATCGATATGATCATTCGCCAGGACACCGGGAAACTGTTTGGTTATACCTTTCAACTCAAGAACTGGGGGCATCCGCTTCACCTCACTGAGAAAAGTTTTCAACAAAAATGGTGTGGAAGGGTGAATCAACAAGATAAAAGACGGCACATATCCGGCAACACTTTCATTCATCATCTGAGTTCTTGATTTTTTGCATGTGCCACACAAAAAAGTATTATACCGAATATCAACACAGCACACAACAATTCAACAACGCACAATCCGCAATATGGATATTTCCTCCGAATAAAAAAAGGAAAACTTGTGATTCTGTTGTTTTTTGTGCAGAGCACAAAAAACAACAGAATCACAGCTATTTCTTTTCAAAATTCGAATTCCTGACAGCGATTCGGTTCCCGAAAAAAGTTATTGATTTCTTTCATCCGCTTTCCCAAAAAATCTGAGGAAAGCGCGTGCCTGCTGTTTTTACCCTAAATCGATTTCCCCGAATCCGAAACATCGGACCGTAATTGATAGCAAAAAAGAGGACGGGGGAAGCCCCGTCCCCTTTTTCAGTTATTCCAATCAGCTTTACTGAGCGAACACAGGATTCAATTCAATTTCACCGCTGATAATCTTCGCGCGGATCTCATCCAGTTCGGCGATAATTTCAGCAGGGACCTTGGATTCCAGATCGTGGAACGGAGCCAGATCAACGCCGGCGTTTTCCAGCGTACCGACCAGTTTTCCGCCTTCAAAAGTACCGTTCACAACGGAATCAACAACTTCGAACGTCGTCTCGTCCATTTTCTTCACGACGGAGGTGAGGATCAGGTCCGTATTTTCAGGATAGGTATAGTACCAGTCGGAATCGACACCGATTACCAGACCGGTGCCGCGATCTTCCATCGCCGCAATCGTGCCGCCGCCAACCGGACCGGCAACCGGCATGATGATATCAGCGCCCTGATCCATCATCGTGATGGAAACCTGCTTGCCTTTTTCAAGGTCATCAAAGGAATCCACACAGGTACCTTCTTCTGTTTCAGGATTCCATCCCAGCACCTTCACATCGGTGCCTTTTACTTCATTATAGTAAGCCGCGCCGCGGGCGAAGCCATCCATGAAAATGGTAACCGTCGGGATGCACATCCCGCCGAACGTTCCGATCACGCCCGTCTCGGAAACCGCGGCGGCAACATAACCGGACAAAAAGGCCGCTTCATCCGTCTGGAAGACCTGATCAACCACATTGGACTTGGAGACACTGGAATCGATGATACTGAATTTGTAATCCGGATAGGTATCCGCCGCAGCCGCTGTTGCGTCAGCCAGCAGGTAGCCAACCGTGACAATCAGGTCACATTCATCATCGATGAACTGTTCGATATTGACCGCGTAATCCGAATCGGAGGTTGATTCAAGCACAACCGCCTCAGTACCGAATTCGTCCTTCGCCCTCAGGATACCATTCCACGCAGTTTCATTGAAGGATTTATCATCCACACCGCCCATGTCGGTGACTTGGCAGATCTTCAAAGCATCCTGAGCCATCACCGGCATACAAAAGACCAATACAACCATCAAGGCAAGAATAACGCTTATTTTCTTCATCCCAACTCCTTATCAGTATTACAAAATAAATTTCATTGTAAAAATATTATACAGTTTTCTGTAAAAAATAACCAGCATTCAAATACAGAATCGGAAATCGGGAATTTAAAATTTGGGAAATCCTTCCGAATAAAAAAAAGGCCACAGGTTTTCTTTTTTTATATTTCGAGTCCTAATGCGGAATCAGGCATCAATTTTAAAAACTGTTTCTGCGGTCGTCTTGTTTCGAATTGTCGGCACAGGGTCAGGGATTCGGAACGTGCTTCGGATGCCGGGGTGACTCGTCCCTCGTCCGGTTCGACGCTTGATGGCCTTCCTCAACATGGACATCCCCGCTGAATCAAGGAAGGAAAGTCCTGGTTATTTTTTATACTCCGAAATGCTGACAGCCGTCTGGCCGCTGTTTTTGGGCGTTATAATATTTACAGTCCGGAAAGGATCGGATGGATCGGATATCCGCCCCTTTTCAAAAGAGGAAAAATGTATTTAAAAGGATCACAATATCGCTATAACGGGAGAAAACGCCGCTCAAGCCCGCTGCGAATCTTCATCTTGTTCATTCTCGTAGCCGCCGGCCTCTATTTCAGTATCGTTATTGTCCCGGAAACCCAGCCTTTGTTCATTCCGACCAATACGCCGACAACCCCGCCGGAGGCATACCTGGTCGAAGCGGAACAGTTGGAGAGAGAGGGCAGATTTTCCCGGGCCATTGAACTGTATCAAAAGGCCATCGACTCCGACCCCAAGAACACGGCATCTTATATCAATATCGCCAAACTCCAGGTGTTTGAATCGGATTATTCCGACGCGGTGAAAAACGCCGAAAATGCAATCCTGCTGAACAGCAACAACGCGGTTGCGCACGCTATCCGCGCCTGGGCGCTCGGAAAGCAGGGGAATTACCTGGACGCTGAAACCGCTTTTACCCGCTCGATGGAAATCGACCCCAATAACGCGCTGATGTACGCCTACCGGACGGAAATTCTGGTTGACCAGTTCAACGCGGGCCAGGACAGCCTGAACACGCTTGAAAAAGCCACCGAATATTCGCGGCTGGCGATTTCAAACGGCAACAATCTGATGGAAGCGCACCGCGCCCGCGGGCTGCTGCTCGAAATCACAGGCAACTATGAAGACGCCATCAACGAATTCCAGATCGCGATTTCGATTAATCCGAATCTTGCGGATCTTTACCTCGCGCTTGGACGAAATCTGCGCGCGGCGGAGAAAGATGCGGACGCGATAACCGCTTTCGAACGCGCCCGGTCGCTGAATCCATATGATCCCTGGGCCCCTTACTATATTTCCCGCACTTACAGCGGAAACGGTGAATACGCCAAAGCGATCCAGCAAGCGGAGGACGCGATCAAACTGGCGCCGACCGAGACTTCGTTCTATTGGAACCTTGGAACACAATATTACCGCTCAGAAAAATTTCAGCAGGCATTGGATAATTTCAAGCTGGCGATCCAGGGCGGAACAACTGCGGATGGTCAGGTTATCGAAGGGATCCCGCTGAGTTACGACAACCGGGTCCCGGAGCTGTATTATATGTATGGATTGGTGCTTGCGCGCTCCGGCCAATGCCAGGAAGCGACAGAAATCGTGCGGTTGATTATTCAGGGCATCCCGGATAACACCATTGCTGTTGAGAACGCAAATTATATGACAGATGTCTGCAAATCCGGGCAATTTGATATTACGCTTTCTCCGGCGGCAGCGGATTCCGATGATGCGGCGGCATCTGTGCCGGAAGAGACTATGGAATCAGAACTTCCGGAATCCGGAACAGAAGCCGAGCCGTCCGGTGAGCCCGGCCAAAACTGAGAAAAGAGGAACAAAAAAGAGCTTCAGCATATGAAGTTCTTTTTTGTATAACGCAGGAAGAACAGATCCTTTGCGCCAATATTCTTCGGTACCGCTCGAGAGCACCGGTACAAAAAAAGTTCCCCTCAGCATCGAATTTAGAATTCCCGTTGTTGTACTGTTTTCTGTTTTGCGTGCAAAACAGAAAACAGTACAACAACGGCGTACCTTTCCCATATCTCGTGTTGCTACCGGGCATTTCCTTAACAAAAAAGAACGCGGGATGCGTTCTTTTTTGTTACCGATACATCAGTCAACGGAGAGGTTTTCGCCGGATCGTTTCATCCGGTTTCTTTTCCGGTTCCGCCGTGGAAAGCGGCCTTCGTTTCTGCTGGACTTTGCCCGCGTTCGGGCTCAGCAGCAGATTCAGCTGCATCAAAGCATGGGAATCCCAATCCCTTTTTCCGCACACATCACAAATCCAGCATGGGAAATCAGGAACTGTGATCAACTCATCGTCAATCCAGGTAAAATAGGTAGCGCTTCCGAGATACGGAACGCCCACCTGGCACTCCGAACAATATGCATCACGTCCTTTTTCCATTCTACCCTCCATTTGCTTCAGTGCTTTTCCCCTCATCAGGAAGAATAATTGGAGTATCGATCACCCGGATATGGTTCAGCGGCCAATAGCAGAAAAAGGCATTCCCGATCAGGTTTTCGCGGGGCACAAACCCCCAGCTATGAGAATCCGAAGAATGGTTGCGGTTATCCCCCAGCACAAACAACTCACCTTCGGGTACCACCCAACTGCC
>CALAEB010000607.1 GCA_937890875.1 uncultured Anaerolineaceae bacterium
GGTGTAATATCAATATACCGGGTCGGGTTAATCACCCAGCCGTAAAAAATCCCGATCAGCAAGCCGATGACCAGACCGGTTATCAGATAAAAATGCCCTTGTCGCTGAGGTTTAACCATTTTCATCTCCCGGGGCAAACGGGTTGTCTTCAGTCGGGGCCGCATCGGAAGGTATGGTTTCCGCAGGCAATTCATTTGTCGATTCGGGAATTTCAGGCGTGATGTATTCGATAAAGAGATCCCCCGGTTCCTTTGTTTCTTCGCTGCCGCCGATCGCGGCATTCAATTGATACAAAAGATTCAAATCCGTCTCGGCATAACCCAGGCTTTCGGCAATTTTAATCGCGTCATCGACCGCCTGCTCGGGTGATTCGCTCATCAACCGGTCAAGCCGTAAAATTGTTTGGAACAGGACAGGGTCCTTACTGAAAATTTCGGCAGTCATTAATACATAATCCGCTTTATAATCCTGGCGGAGATCATAAAAAGTGGCGTCGACAAATTTTACCGGGCTGATGATCCAGGTATAATACAGGCCGAGTGCGATTCCTGCAGCGATCATAATTAAAAACCAGACTATTCTTGTAATTCGCATAAGTAAACAAAATCACCTTGGTAACTATCATCAATAGACTAATTATAGTTTACTCTTTAAGCGATAGTTATTCAAAGAGCAATTCGGCCGCAATCCGACTTTTGATGCCGAACTGATTTTGAAAAGAGTATTCCGCTGTTCTTTTATTTTGGCGCTTCGCGCCAAAATAAAAGAACAGCAAACTTCCAATTTTTATTCAAAATAGATCTTTCTGTTTCGGACTTCAGTTATTCAAATGTCTGGCTTTCTTCTTCCATCCGGCCGATAATGGTTGAATATTTGGCTGCCGGCAGGGCAAATGCGATTCCGGCGATGCCGATGGCGGCCCTGCCCGCATGGGCCCATACGGAAGAAACGGAAGCCGTTCGAATGCATGGAAGAAAAGTGGCGGCAAGCAGCCCCAGCATACAAATTACAGCCCAGCGATACGCGTTGCGGATCGTTCGAACGGACAATATTAAATCGCGCAGATCGCTGTGGAGGACAAAGGGCTGTCCATCGTTCTTTTTTTCCGCAATAAAGAGCTCTTGGTTATATGTGCCGGGCGACGTCGCAAGTTGTCCCCAGCCTTTTGCAAAGGGGCGCCACCGGATCTTGCCGATTGAGAAGTTCAAATTGATGTTTTTCGTCCATACACGAAACCCCAGATATTCAAGATATTCCCGGTAAGCTTTTGCTTCAGCCTGTGATTTATCCGCAACGAACGCGACGGCATAGGCATATTTATCCGGCAGGCATCGTTCAAACGTGTACCAAAAAGCGCCGCAGCTTTTCAGCCGGTAACCTTTCGCGGCCATCCGGTTGAGCCATTTTTCCTGTCTATCCACGAAATCAAAGAAAAATCGAAATACTGTTTTTGTCATTTCGGATCCGCTCCCATAATTTTACCCGCCAGGTTCCGGAGCGCTTCAATGCGGTCTTGTTCGCCGATTGCGATCCGTTTCCCGATATCCGTGATGAGGTATGTTTTTTTGTTAGTGTCTTTTTCTTCGGCAATCAGACGGATCCAGCGTTTCTTAAGCAGGGCGTTGATCGCGCCATACAATGTCCCGGCGCCCAAAATGACCCGCCGGTTCGTTTCCCGCTCAACGAACTGCATGATCCCGTAACCGTGGTTCGGCCGATACAACGCTAAGAGAACGAGAAATGTTGTTTCAGTCAGTGCACCGCCCTTGATGTTGTCCCGGATAGGAATCACCTCACTTTATTACGTTTACTGTAATAGTATATCACAAAGCAGCTGCTCTGTAATTTAAAAATTTGATGGTCTCCTGGTTTTGGGTGGAAGGCAAAATCAGGAAACCATCAAAATGCTATTTCTATCCAATTAGGAGCGGAACTGAACCGTAACAGACGCTGGCCTTTTCAGTACGCCGTTTATCAGAAATCGAATTGTCAGAATTCGAACGGGCGAAGCCCTTCGCAGCCGGCCAAAAACGGTTTTAATTCCTCTGCAATGGCCTTAACGCCGTTCGAAACATCACTTTCGATGTTCAACGGCATCAGTGGGTCATGCAGCGACATGCGCAACAGGAACCAGCCGCGAAATGCCGGAAGCGAAACCCGCAGCCCTTCATAATTTTCAGGCGCGATGACCCAACTGGCCCTGGCTTGCGCATAGGACTCCAATTCCTGCAGCACGTTTGCGCCATAAGTTTTGGCGTCCCGCTCATCTGAGATTTGCAGCCGGTACTCGGCGGCTTCCAGCGGGTCTTTCAGGTCCCGAATCAGGTCGGACAGCGTCTTTCCCTCTTTCCGTAACCGGACGGTCTCAATAATCAATTTCGCCGAAAGGTAAGCACCGTCATCCAGGAAATGGTTTTCCGCATATGCGCAATGTCCGGATGTTTCGACTGCCAGCGGACTGTTTTTCCCGGACCGGTTAAGCCGGATGCATTCATTGATCACGTTTTTGTATCCCCGTTTGAAACGATGATGGATGCAATGGAGTGTGCCGGTGATAAACTCCGAAAGCTGGTCGGATGTGACGGAGTCGGTGACGATGATCCTTCCCGGATGTTCCCTGGCTTCAATTGCGGCCAGCAGTCCGATCAGACGGTTCCGGGAAAATTCTTCCCCCGTGTGCCCGACAGCGCCGGCCCGGTCCACATCGGTATCAAAAATGATTCCGAGGTCGCAGCCGCCGTTCAGGACCATTTTTTGCGCTGCCGTCATGGCTTCCGGATCTTCCGGATTGGGGACATGGTTGGGGAATCTGCCGTCCGGCTCAAGGAACTGACTGGCGGAAATATCGGCTCCCAGCGGTTTTAAAATGCTTTCGGCGAAGAATCCCCCGGCTCCGTTACCCGCGTCGACAGCAATTTTAAACCCGGCCAGAGGCGTTTCTATTTCTTCCGCTCCGATCCCGGAGTGGATAATTTGCCGCAGATGAGCGCAATAAGGGGCCAGGACGTCAAATCTCTGGCAAGTACCGGCCTCAGCGGAAGGGGCTTCTATTGTTGCGGCGGCTTCCAGAATCGTTGCGATATCGGCTTTTTCCAGCCCGCCCTCAGGAGAAAAGAATTTGAGTCCGTTCCGGTTCCAGGGCAGATGACTGGCCGTGATCATGATCGCGCCATCGAATTTGCAGGCAGGCAGCAGAATCGACATGAACATGGCCGGCGTCGAGGCCATACCGCAGTCGGCGCAATTCGCTCCGGCCTGCCGCAGTCCGGCCAGGATGGCTTCTTTCAGCGTTTCGGCGCTCAGGCGGGAATCGGTCCCGACGGAAATATCAAGGGCTGAAATGTTCTTCCCGATTTTCCCGGAGAGCCAGCGGGCAAACGATGCGGCGATGGCTGCGGTAATTTCCGGTGTGAGGTTCACTTCCTGCCCCGCAAATCCTCCCAGCGCGACCCCGCGGATATCGCTGCCGTTCTGCAGCTGTAAAAATCTTTTCATAATGTCCTCATTAAAACATGGATTCTTTGGTTCGAAAAAGGCGCCGTTTGCCGGTCAGTCGAATTTTGTAAAAAGGGTTGCTGCGGTTCTCTTATTTTTGCGCTTTATGCAAAAATAAGAGAATGATGCGTTTTTCTTTTTCAAAAAAGATTTCCTGAATACCGGATCGCCGGCTGTCAGCCGGCGATCCGGTATCCTTGTCCGGAAGATTGCAGTCCGTTCAGCGTAAAAACGACCGCGGCCGTTAACTGCTGCTGGACGGGAAATAGGGGCGCAGTACAGAAGCCAGATTGTTGATCGGCTGGGTTTGAATATAAATCTTCCCCGGTCCGGTAATTTCCGTGTTAAACAGACCCTCCCCGCCGAACACGATATTCTTGAGTCCGCTGACCTGTTTGATATCCATGCTGCAGGTGCTCTCCATCGCGGCAAGGTAACCGGTATCCAGAATCAGCTTTTCCCCCGCTTTCAGATCATACACCTTGCAAAAACCGTCAACTTCGACAAATGCCTTCCCCTGGCCGGATAGTTTCTGGAGGATAAAGCCCTCTCCGCCAAACAGGCCGGCACCCAACCGCTTTTGGAAATAAATTGAAAGATCCACACCTTCCTCAGCGGCCAGAAATCCTGTTTTTTGAACAATCAAATCTTTCCCGGGCATAATATCAAATGTCAGAATTTCTCCCGGGAAGCTGGAAGCAAATGCAATTAATCCCGTGCCTCTTGCGGTATAGCGGTTCAGGAAAAGTGATTCTCCCGCAAACATTCGCCCGAGCGCTTTCCCGATTCCGCCGCGTGAGGTCGTTTCCATCACCATATTCGGCGTCATCCAGGCCATCGCACCGCTTTCCGTGATCATCGTTTCGCCATTCTGCAACGTACAAATCACAACCGGAAATGCTGAACCTTCAATTTTATATTCCATCGTTCTCTCCTGATTGAATCATCGATTTTCTCAATAGCGCCGGTCAGAATGAACGGTCCGGATCGGATACAACCGAAACGCCTTCGTAAGATGTCTCCCCTTCCGAAGTTACGGTGCCCACTGAACCGGCCACATTCAAAACAGTCTTTGCCACTTCGGAGCGGCTGTTTTTGTCTGTGGCAAAGCTGCCGCCGTAAAGTGCATTGACGCTGCCGCTTTCCGCAACGGTAATTTCAGCCGTTCCGGGTATTAAAGATTGCCCTCCCTGAAAAGTAAAATCTCCGCCAAATGCCCAGGCAGCCGTCCCATAGATCGTGGCATTTGCCGCTTCCGTTTCCGAAATGCTGCCTTCTCCGACTGCGTTCCCGCCGCCAAACAGCGCGATTGCGGCAGAACCTCCGGGATTGATCGTGGCATTTGCCCGTTCCCGGACAATTGTCCTCCCATTTTCTTTTGCAAGCCCTCCTCCCAACACATAATCCGCTTTTCCAAATATTTCCACATTGGATATACGTATTTCTGCAATACTTCGTTTCCCAAGGGCATATCCGCCGCCGAAAAGCTGCCAGAAGACGATTCCCTGACTGCCGAGAATGACTTCGGTCGATCCGGTTACCACCGAGCGCCCGCCGCTGTTCGCCGCTCCGCCGCCGACAACGTACGCGGCACTGCCGAGGATGGTGAGGCTGGTTTGGGGAACAGTTCTGATGGTGCTGTTGATCGCCAGCATGCCGCCGAAGATCCAGGCGTTCGGAAGCGATACGTTTTCACCTAAAACAAAAGGGATCCCGTTTGCGAAAATTTCGATGACCGGTTCGATCGTGACCGGGGTGTCCTGCGCACTGTTCTCGATTGTGAGTGAAGTGATGCCTTTATTGGTCGGGATCGAAAGCGAAACGTTCGGTTCTCCCGTAAGGTTCCCCTGGACAAGGATCCGCGTGTCCCCGCTGTTTTCGGGCAGCTGCTCAAAAGCTTCTGAAAGCGTTTGAATCTCTTCGTTTGTGCCGACCACAAGGACGGTCTCGGCGGCTGCGTCGCTCCGAAACGGAAACAGGAGGAGCAGGAGATGGACCAAAAAAATAAACAAAAATTCTTTCCCGCATGCTTTCATACGATCATTTTACCTGAAAAGTCAAACTGTCCAACTCTGCGGCAGCCATTCAAAGTCTGGGGATCTTCTCTGAATCAATAAGCACAGCAAAATATCTTTTCATATTAGTATGATTTCGAAATGCTGCTCCTGCGCTGAGCTCGGACATAAATTTGAAAGAAATATGATTACACCTTTCGGTATAAAGATGAGCGTTTGCAGCTCTCCTGTTTTTAAAGAGAATCACTGCGCAGCGGCTGGTAATCTGGCTTGTTGACGCCTGTTTATATTCTGAAATGCCGGTTATGGCCTTTACCCCAATTTGACCAATGTTTTACCTGATTCTTGTTATTCCTTAAAAATCATTTGCTAAACTGTATTTGTTAATGGCACTTTCCCATCTTCACAGAAACGCTTTTCACAGGCGGCGTGGCCGGTTTCAGGCAGGATCTTCCCTTCTGATAATCGGGCTGCCGCCGGACAAAAAGGATACAGACAAATAAACGGAGGTCCGGGACGATCAGTCCACGCGAAATTATGAATGCGGCCAAATCCCAGCCCAAAAAAGCAGGACTCACCAAGCGCCAATGGCGTTCCGTAAAGCAATTTGTGCAGGGGCTGCTTTTCCTCTCCCCTTCCCTGATTCTGTTCATCGTTTTCGTGTTTGTCCCCTTGTTCAAGTCGTTTGAACTCAGCAGCTATATTACAACCCCCATTGGTGAACCGGCAAAATTTATCGGACTGAAAAATTACAGCCGGTTTCTCTCGGATCCGACTTTTCAGAACAGCATCAAAACCTCCTTCCTGTTTATCCTTTATGTCGTTCCGCCGACGATCCTGCTCGGACTGGTGCTGGCGCTGCTGGGGAATATGCGGATGAAATATATCCAGATTTTTCGGGTGCTGTTCTCTTTCACTATTGCGATTTCCGGCGCAACGGCTTCGCTGATTTTCCTGTATATCTACCACCCGACGGTCGGTGTGAACTAGCTGCTGGGCCTGATCGGAATTCCGAAAATCGAGTGGCTGGTCAGCAGCCAGACCGCGCTGTTTTCGGTTGCACTGACCACCATTTGGCTGCAGGTGGGGCTGAATATGGTCATTCTTCTGGCCGCGATTCAAACTATCCCGGATGAATTGTTTGAAAGCGCCATGATCGACGGCGCCAACTGGTGGAAACAGCTGATTCATATCACGCTGCCGCTGCTCTCATCGACGTTTTTCTTTCTGCTGGTTGTGGACACACTGGCCGCTTTTCAGACCTTTACCCCAATTCATATCATGACCAAAGGGGGACCGCTGAACAGCACAAACCTGATCGTTTATTCGGTCTATCGCGAATTCTATTTCAACGGGAAATATGGCCTGGCAGCGGCACAGTCCATCATCCTGTTTCTGATGATGCTGGTTCTGACGATTATCCAATTCGTGTTCATTGAGAAGAAAGTATTTTACGAATGAAGCATTCCGTCCCCAAAAGCGAATTCTGGCTTAATTTTGCAAGATATCTGGTCCTGATTGCGGTGGCGATTATCATGATCTATCCCATCTGGTCCGCTTTCAACCTGAGTATGATGACCGACCCTGAAGCGGGGAGTTATCCGCCGCGGCAGTATCCGTCCGGACTGCGGCTGACCAACATCCAGCGCGCGCTCACGACGGCGCCGCTTGGCCGCTATCTATTGAACAGCGTCATCCAGTCGCTGCTGGTGATGTCCGGTCAGTTGATCACCGCCTGTCTGGCTGCCTATGCTTTCGCGTTCATCGACTTCCGCTGGCGCAACGTCTTTTTCATTGTTTTTCTCTCAACCATGATGATTCCCTGGGAAGCGACGATCATTCCGAATTATCTGTTGATCAAGCGGCTGGGCTGGACAGATACATTTCTGGGGTTGTCGGTGCCTTTCATGGCGACCGGATTCGGAACATTTCTGCTGCGCCAGTTTTTCCTGAAGATTCCGCGGGACCTGAAAGATGCGGCGGTGATGGATGGCTGCGGACACCTGCGTTTTCTCATCACGATTCTGTTGCCGCTGGCACGCCCGGCGGTGGGAACACTGGCTATCTATAGCTTTCTGCAGACCTATAACCAATATCTCTGGCCGCTGCTGATCACGAACAAACCGGATATGCGGACCGTTCAGATCGGGATCGCTCTGCTGCAGGACGAAGAACGTTACATGATCAATAACATTATGGCCGGCGTGATTTTTATTCTTGTGCCGACGTTGATCCTGTTTTTCATCAGCAACAAACAACTGATTCGTGGGTTAACTGCGGGGGCCGTCAAAGGATGACCCCGCAAGTCGCAATTTTATCGGGAACATCAATATAAGGAGAAAAAATGAGAAAAGTGTTGTTCTATATGTTAGCCGTGCTGGCCGTTTTCGGCGCAGCGTTCGCTGCTCAGCCCGCTGCGGCAGCCGATCCGGTGAAAATCACCTTCTGGCACAGCATGGGCGGAGATCTCGGCGGTGTCGCCATTCCTGAAATGGCTGACAACTTCAACAATTCACAGAGCGCGTGCGTTGTCGAACCGATTTACCAGGGCTCCTACGATGACGCGCTGAACAAATTGAAGGCCGGTCTGCAGACCAATGATACCCCGGCTGTTATGCAGCTGTTCGATATCGGTACCCGTCTGATGTTTGACCTTCAGGTGACCAAACCGGTGCAGGATTTTATCGACGCGGAAGGGTATGATGTTTCTGACCTGGAACCGAACCTGCTGGCTTATTATACCGTCGACGGAAAACAGGCCTCCATGCCGTTCAACTCCTCAACCCCGCTGCTGTATTACAACAAAGACATGTTTAAAGCTGCCGGACTGGATCCTGAAAATCCTCCGCAGACTTTTGAGGAAATCTGGGAAGCCGCCCGCGCGCTGACCCAGAAAGACGCCGACGGCAACGTGACTGTCTCCGGCTTCTCCATGTCCATCTATGGCTGGTTCTTCGAACAGTACCTGGCCGTCTCCGGCGGATACTATGTCAACAACGCAAACGGCCGTGACGCGCTGGCCACGGAAGCTGTTTTCAACAGCCCGGAAGGCGTTGCCATTCTTGACTGGTGGAAGGGGATGTACGATGAAGGCCTGATGGGCAATTACGGCCGTGTGAACGCGGACGTTCGCACTGCCTTTGGCATGGGGCAGACCGCCATGTTTGTCGATTCCACTGCTGTATTGCGCGGCCTGATCGATGGCATCGACGGCCGATTCGAAGTCGGTACCGCCAATCTGCCGCGCCCGAATCAGGAAGCTTTTGAAACCTCCGGCACCATCATCGGTGGTGCTTCCTTATGGGTCATCAAGGATCGCCCGGAAGGAGAACTGAACTGCGCCTGGGAATTCATCAAGTCGGTGACCACCCCGGAACAGCAGGCTTACTGGCACACCATGTCCGGTTATTTCCCGATCCGCATCACTTCGTATGACCAGCCGCTGGCGCAGGAATGGCATGCCCAATATCCGCAGTTTCAGACCGCGATCGATCAGTTACACCTGGCCCCGAATAACCGGGTTACCCAGGGCGGTCTGATCGGTGTCTTCCCGACTGCCCGCCAGACCATTGAATCCGCGATCGAAGAAGTGCTCGCCGGTACCTCCACTTCTCAGGAAGCGCTGGACAAAGCTGCGCAGACCGTGACGGACGCGATTGTCGAATATAACATCTCGATGGGTCTTGAGTAATCTTTTTTGAATCAGCAATAAAAAAACAGGGCGTCTGTTTGAAAGACGCCCTGTTTTTTTCGGTTGAAAATTGAATTTTGGATTCGTTTGTTCCGATCAGCCTTATGTCAAACTTGTGATCCGCGATGTTCGCCGGAATCTGAGGAGCCGGAAAAACTGATTCCGCTCAGATTTTGAGCAGCGGAATATCAGTTCCATATTTGGCCTGGGCGTCAAAGGAATTGAATAATGCCCACCGAAGAACAACAGTCTCCGCTCCTGAATTTGACTTTTGCGGGTTTCCCGCTTCGGGGAAACAAACTAATTGGTATAAAGCCCGGCTGCCCGGACCACCTGATCGTATTTTTCCCGCGCCAGATCCGCTCTGCCGGTGGCCAGCTTCCCGACGCCGCAGACTTTGTTCTTCAGAATTGTTGTGTAAACAATCTGCATATCCATCGGGCTTTTTAATTCCATTTCCTCCATCAGCCAGTTGACCGTTTCAATCTGTTTTGACAGCGCTTCCATTTTCAGTGTATACACGGCGTCGTTGCTTTCGCAGATCGCTTCGTCAATGATGCCGGGAAGCCGCTGGACCTGGTCCATTGCTTCCTGGAGCGTCCCGATATAATGGGAGGCGGGAAAAACTTTGTCGGCTGCGCTCACCGCGGCGACCGATGCCAGGATTCCGATCATACTGACAAAAATTGCGAAGATCATTTTATTTCTTTTCATTTTTTTCTCCATTCATCATAAGTGCCCCTGAGAGGGCCGCTCTGATTTTGTTCGCAGAATTTACCTTCTCACTTATTATACGAAGCATTGCCGTTTTTTGTTCCCGTTACTTTTTAACATTTTATTAAACGGGGTCGGCCGCCTGCCAACGATGTCACAAAAATAAGAAAGCTGAGTAGGTTTCCTTCCGCATCCACTAAAATTGTTTCATTTGAAAAGGGCTTTTTAATGATGACGGACAGAACCCAGAATGGGACAAAATTTAAAGCGCTGAAGGCGGCATTTCCATTTACTTTGCCGGTGCTGATCGGTTATATTGTGCTGGGGATTGCTTTTGGCGTTATTTTGTCCGGCAGAGGATTCGAATGGTGGATCGCTCCGTTGATGGCCCTGTTCATTTATGCCGGCTCGCTGCAGTTTGTCGTGATCGACTTGCTGGCGGCTGCATTTAACCCGCTGAATGCTTTTGTGATGGCGCTGACGGTAAACGTGCGCCATCTTTTTTATGGAATCTCCATGCTGGGCAAGTTCCGGGATATGGGAAAAGAGAAACCGTACATGGTGCTTACATTGACCGATGAGACCTATTCTCTGCTTTGTTCCGTCATTCCGCCGGAAGGGGTGGATCGCAACTGGTTCTACCTTTCCATCTCCGCATTGAACCAGTGCTATTGGGTTTTAGGATGTACGCTGGGCGCAATCGGCGGATCATTCCTGAATTATGACACATCCGGCTTTGATTTTGTGATGACCGCGCTTTTCATCGTGATCCTTGTGGAGCAATGGGAACAGACCCGGTTCCATCTTCCGGTTCTGCTCGGAATTTCCGTTTCGCTGCTCAGCCTGCTTCTCTTTGGGTCGCAGAATTTCATACTCCCGGCTATGGCCGGAATCCTGGCCGCGATGGCCCTTTTTCGGGGAAGAATTGAAAGCGGATTCCAGTCATGACCCGGGCGCAGATTCTGATGACGCTTGGGGTTCTGTCACTGGCGACGGCATTGACCCGGGTTCTGCCTTTTCTGCTGTTTCCTGGCAGCAAAAAACCGCCGGAATTTGTTCAATATCTGGGAAAAGTGCTACCTTTTCCGGTGATCGGAATGCTGGTGGTGTATTGTTTCAGAAATGTGTCTTTCTCATCGTATCCGTTCGGTATTCCCGAGCTGGCCGGCCTGCTTTACGTGGTTCTTGTCCACCGCTGGAAACATAACCTGCTGTTAAGTATTGTAGGCGGAGCCGCTTTTTATGTGCTTTTAAGCCGGGTGTTATAAGCCGACCTGATCCTGTAGCAGCCTGCTGCGGAACCTGTTATCGCTGTTCATTGATCGGAGGATCACCCGCCGTATCAGGCGTTCGAAATTTGAGGAATGGCTTCGGATAAAACGGATTGTCAGTGATGCCCGTTTATCCGAAGCGCGAACACAGGAGAGTTACAAAATGTCTTTTTTCTGTTTCGCAATGCGCTGCCGCGTAAAGGAACCCTGATCGATAGTGGTATACTTTTAACATCGATTTTTAAGATTAAATTGGAGTGTCAAGATGAATGTCTCCGTATCCCAATCAAATTTAGCCCATGCTCTCAGCATCGTATCGCATGCGGTAGCCTCAAAAAGCACGCTGGCGATCTTAGTGAATATCCTGATCACAACCGAGGATGGACAGCTTCGGTTGTCAGCAACAAACCTGGAACTGGGCATTAATTATTGGATCCCCGCTCAAATAAACGAGGAAGGCGCGGTAACCGTACCGGCAAAACTCTTGATTGACCTGGTAAATACGCTGCCTAACGATACCGTTCAGCTTAAATTAGACACAAGGACACAAACGCTGTCTGTGCGTTGTTTGCAGATTGTGACCGATATCAAAGGCATCGGCGCGGAAGAATTTCCGCCGATGCCGGTTTTTGCCCCATCGGAGGCCATCGTTTTTGATATGCCTGAACTCCGAAAAATGATCCAGCAGGTCGCGTTTGCCGCATCCACAGACGACGCCCGTCCGGTGCTGCAAGGCGTTTTTCTGAACGTCAGCGGAAATGAAATGACCATGGTGGCGACGGATGGATTCCGGATTGCGGTGAAAAGCATTCTGCTGAAAGAATCGTTTGATCAGCCGGTTTCGGCAATTATTCCTGCGCGGACGTTGATGGAGCTGGTGCGGATCACGTCCGATTCTGATAAGCAGGTCCAGGTGACCCTTTCTACCGGAAAAATGCAGGTGATTTTTCATCTGGACAGCGTTGAGCTTGCCTCCCAGATCATTTCCGGAACTTATGTGGATTATAAAGCGATCGTCCCCAAGAGTTTTCAAACGACGACCGTTGTGTCCACCGCTTCGTTGCTGAAAGCCTGTACGCAGGCGATGATTATTGCCCGCGACAGCAAAAATCTTACCCGGCTGAATATTCAGGAATCCGAAAATGGGATGGGAAAGATCCAAATTACTGCGCAATCAGAGGAAACGGGGTTTTACGAGAACTTTATCGAAGCGAATGTGGACGGCCCGGATATTCAGATCGCGTTCAACGTGCGGTTTTTGCGCGAAGTGCTGGAGGTGATCGATTCTCCGAATGTCTCGATTCAAACCAATACGAGCATGTCTCCCGGTTTGATTATCCCGCTTGATGACGATAAGGATTATCGTTATGTGATTATGCCGATGCATTTTGGATGATTTCTGCTTGTTTGGGAAGATGATGGCGAATAACTCCTTTAATTCCAATGTTCTGTTTTCCATCCAAATTGTGCTGGAACAGTATCCGATTCTGCGGGATCGCATCAGCGAGTATATGTACAATAAGCTGATTCAGGATGGATTTATCACTTTCGTCGATTTTGAAGAAAGGGTCCGCGATTTCGCGTTAATGTCTCAAAAAAGAGAGGGGCTGCAAAATCCGTTTGCCCAGGAAGGACAAAACATTTGGGAAATCAGGCTGCAGCGGGTACGGGCTCAATTAATTAACCTCGAGTTTTCCCAGCATTACCCGCTGGAAGTTTTCTCAGATCTGGTCGATGCGATCGTTCAAAACCGCCAGACGGATAAACAGCCGCTGTTTATGTGGCATAACCTGGAATTCGCTTCGGTTGATACAATTTTTGAGCAGGCGCTGGCGATCGAAAGAAAACCGAAGACGGAACGGAAACAGTACGAAGCAAAGCTCATGGGCGCCAAGGTGATGCTGATC
>CALAEB010000608.1 GCA_937890875.1 uncultured Anaerolineaceae bacterium
TCCCGGATCAGCTCCAAAATTTGAGCTTGGATCGTAACGTCCAATGCTGTGGTCGGCTCGTCAGCAATTAAAATGCCGGGTTGGCAAACCAATGCCATGGCGATCATCACCCGCTGCTGCATCCCTCCCGACAGCGTATGAGGATATTCATCCATGATCTTTTCCGCGCGGGGGATTTTCACTTTGCAGAAAGCTTCAATCGCCTGTTCCCGGGCTTCTTTTTTGGAAATTTTTTTGTGGAGCCGAATACTTTCCACAACCTGTGCGCCAATACTGAAAAGCGGATTCAGCGAAGTCATCGGTTCCTGAAAAATCATCGAAATCTGGTTTCCGCGAATCAAGCACATTTCAGATTCACTTAATTCCAGCAGATTGACACCGTCATAGAGGATTTTTCCCCGGCAGATTAAGTTTTTCTTCTTAATTAACCTCATAATGGATAAGGCTGTAATGCTCTTTCCACAACCGGATTCGCCCACAATTCCCAGCGTTTCTCCCGGTTTGATATGAAAACTGATCTCCTCCACCGGGTATACTGTGTGCGTGGCGCTGCTGAATGATATTTGCAAATTTTCAACTGAGAGCAGATTTTCCATACGTTCCATTCCTTTCAATATCAATGCAGCGCCACATTTTATATAAGATCAGTCAACATCCCACAGATGGGCATCAATGTACATTCCAAAAGCTTTCGACTCACCATAGGTTACTCTTTTACTGGTGACATTCAGATTTTTCAGCTGATACAATGCCAGGACCGGGACGTCTTCCGCCAGGATTTCCTGAATCTGATAGTAGATTTCCTTCTTCCCTTCTTCATCAACCGCGTTGATGCCATCCTGCAAAAGCTGGTCAACTTCAGAATTTTTATAAAGACCGAGATTGAAACTTCCGTTACTACTCAGGATATTGGTGAAATTAGGATCCAGCGGATTGACTCCCGGCCCAATAATCGTCAGTTCAAAGTCATGCGCTCTGCCGTTTGCCAGTGAAGTGGCAAAATCGAGTTTCACAATTTCGGTTTTTATCCCCACAGCCTCAAGGTTGGCGGCAACAATTTCACCCGCTTGTTCCCGGACAGAATTTCCCGTCGGAATCGTAAACTCAATTACGGTATTGGGATCCCATCCGGCTTCAGCCAATAATCTCTTGGCTTCTTCGGGATCGTAAGAAGATTTTTCAAATTTCGGATTGAAATAAGGACTGCTTTTGATATACAGACTTTCCGCCGCTTCCCCTTCGCCGCCGAGCAAGCCGTCAACAATCAGCGAACGGTCAATTGCCAAATTGATCGCCTTGCGAACTCTGGAATCGCTGATAACCTCATTATTAATAAACAAAACCTGATTTGCATTGATACTATTAATAGAAGTCGCAACCAGATCAGGATTGGCTTTAATCCGTTCGTAATCTTCAACCGGGCTGGAACTTTCAGCATCGGTTAAATCAATCTCGCCGGTTTCAAGCAGCGTGGTAATCTGAGGCGTGATGGTTATCCGAAAATATAAATCATCGATCTTAGGCGCACCTTTAAAGTAAGTCTCATTGGCTGCAAGCTTCACATACTGACCGGTGGCATGTTCAGCGAATTTGAACGGGCCACTGCTTACATCAGGGGACTGAAAGAATGCATTTTGCTCAATCGTGGCAAAATCGGCATTTTCTAACACATGTTTGGGCAATGTGCGCAGCTTAATCCCCACCGAACCCTGAAGTGTTGAAAGGGCCAGCGGGCTTTTTGTAACAAGTTCAATGGTATGATCATCGATTTTCTTTACACCGGAGATGCTGCCGTCTTCTGTCGTGCTGTATCCGTTTTCATCCGTCCCCGCCAAAATGTTGAACGCAGATGAAAAAGAGGAACCGGCCTCTTTACTGGTAAACAGTCCGATGGTGAAAATAAC
>CALAEB010000609.1 GCA_937890875.1 uncultured Anaerolineaceae bacterium
CTCTTTGTTCGAGATCCATAATATAGAATTCAGCGATCCCGTTGAATTGATTTTGCTGTAAGATCTGGCGGACCAGATAGGCCAGGTTATGGGAAGAAGCCCGCGCCGGCATCGTCCGGTTATAGGGGAGGGTGACTGTCCGGCTGGATGCGGACATCAGCGCTTCCGAGATTAATATGACTGAGCGGTCGATATCCAACTCTCTTCCGGCTTCTCCCTGTGTGAAACGGGCGCCTCCCTGTTCCGGGATCGGTTCGCGGGCGGGCATGTCATAACGCGGGACAATTTCGTTCTCCAGATATGCGACCAGCCGTTCCTGGGATATTTCGGCTGATAAGGGCACCGGCGTTGGCGGAGGAAGCGTGTTCCAGAGAAAACTCCAAAATCCGCTCCAGAAGTTTTGCGTGATTCGCTGTAAATCGGCTGCGGCCAGCATCGTATCCAGATGGAGTGTAAACCCAACCGCAGACGGACGGACCTGAATGGCTGCGTTCCCATACACGATTTCGATCGGAATTCCATATGCCTGCACGAGCCGTTCTCCGGCTTGTGTAGCGTTCAGCCCGCCGACCGGAACGCCGCCGATCGTCAGCCCCAGCGGAAAATTTGAACGCATACGGCTGTAAAAAATCAGTTCGAGTCCCATCAGAAATACCGCGACAAAAATTAAAACCAATGCCACCCAGCGTAAAATTGCGACGGAATTTCTTTTCTTCATATATTTCTTTTTTAACTTTACCCCTTTATGATTAAGATTGTACCAGAGAGGCGACCGCTGCCCGGCAATTCGAAATATGAAAAAGGTACGCTGCGTTTTTCTTTTTTATTCGCATTTCTTTGCAGGAATTTCCTGAATTGTGAGTTCCTGACCGTTACCAAAAGACGTATTCTTTCAGGCAAAATTAAGGAAGAGAAATCACAATGAATTCGTGAAATCCAACACAATTTGACAAAAACCGATTAAAATCGAGTCGTTACTGTTTCAGCCGGAGCGGCACATCCGGACGAATGAAGTATGCGGCGTCCGGCAGATTCTGCGAATGACGCGCTGAAGGAAACTTATGAAAACAGTTTTCATCGGATTGGGATTTCTCTTTTTGGGATTGGGGGTGATCGGGGCGACTGTTCCGATTTTGCCGACGGTCCCTTTTTTGTTATTGGCTTCTTTTTTCTTTGCGAAAGGATCGGATCGGATCAACAACTGGTTCACATCCACCGCCATCTATAAAAAGCATTTGGAATCCTATGTGAAAACAAATTCGATGACGTTGAAAACAAAATGCAAGATCCTGGCGATATCCACCAGCATGATGCTGATCGGATTTTATTTTTCAAAAATAACAATTGCCCGGATTGTAATTTTGGTTTTGATGCTGTGCCAATATTATTATTTTTTCTTTAAAATTAAAACAATCCGCGAAGATTAACCGGAATAACTGCTGAGGCAGGAGCGGGACATGATTTTTCGGGAAAGGCCGGAAAACCATCAGCGGATATGCGGCATGCCGATGTGTTCAGATTTTGTTCGCTTCGGTCACGGTTTCGGTTATATGCCGTAAGATTGAATCAATCATTTGCTAAACAATCAGTAAAAAAGGGACTGTGTGTTTTGCGGTTTCCAGGGATAACGCTGTCAGGGAACCCATTTTGATAAGACCGGCTTAAATCTCAAACTGTCGGATTGAAGCCGGTGGAAATGGATCGGCCGACCGCATTCATACACACAACTGCGGATCAGCACCGGGATGATTGGGTTGTCCCGCAAGTCGAATTATGAAAATCGGTTTTGAATAAAAACGAGGAATGTTATGAACCGTTTCAGAATTCGAAAGATCAAGATTAAAAACAAGGAAATATTGAGCTAAAATGTCCAATTTAAATTTTGAAGGTATCGTTGTCGGTATTATCGCGTTTTTGATTATCGGGGTTTTTCATCCGATTGTCATAAAGAGTGAATATTATTTTTCGGACCGGATCTGGCCGGTTTTTCTTGTGGCGGGGATTCTGATCATCATCGGGTCCTTTTTTGTCGGTAATTCATTGCTGGCGGCAATTCTGGGCGTCCTGGGCTGCTCATGCATCTGGTCGATCCGGGAGCTGCATGAACAGCGCGAACGGGTGGAAAAAGGCTGGTTCCCGAAAAATCCCAAACGGAAAGACAACTGAGTGTTCACAAGCCGCTGTTTCCTCAACAAAATGGGTGAGCTTTGGCAGCATCGTTTCCGTCTTTCCAGGCGCATACAATTGCTAACAAACGTTTGAAGGACAGCATTTCAGGAATCGTTCGTATGTGAAGGAAGATCCGCCGTATGGTTTTGTTTTCGGATGCGATCAACACAGCCCCTGCTCTGCTGCGGAATATCGTGCTGTCTTATGATTCGGATTCCGGATCTTCTCTCAGAATCAGCATACCGTAGCGTCCCATCAGCATAAAGAAAGGGACAATGATCATCAACGATATCATCGGATAATCTGTTCGTATCATGAAAAGAAACAGGCGCTGAAGGCGTAAGGGAGTGCGCACAAGTCAAGAATGAAGTGGAGGAGGATCGAACACCAGAGGCTTTCCGTTTTGACATATACGGCTCCCCAATAGGCTTTCCGTATTTCTCTTATTGGTCTGAATGGCAAAAGCTGAATGTATCGAAGCAAAGACAGGGTTCTTTTTTCCCCGTTTCATACAGAAAAGAACCACCGATCCGCCATTCTTTCCGGGTGTTCATTAATGCCGGCACGCAGACGCTTATTGCATCTCCGACTTTTTCACCAGCTCCATCACGTCGCGGCGCATACTGAGCGGAGCGGCCTGTCCAGTTTTCCCCACCCTTACCAGCATTTGAATCGTGCCTCCGTCCGGAGCATATTCATCGTGAATCGCCCGGTAAACTGCTTCCATCCGCGGGTATTCTTCCAATGCCTGGCTGAGCGGTTGCAGAACCAGCCCCATCCGGTGCGCTTGCAGGATCATGCGGCTGTAGACAATCCCGCTTTTCACCTGGCTTTCGCGGCTGTTGTCATGGGTGACGATCAGGGCATATGCCGGCGTACTGCCAACTTCGGCGCGGATGGAACTGACAAACCTGTCCGACGCGGCTTTTCCACGGTTCATGGATGGGAAAAGCGTCACCAGCCCTTGCAGGATATGTTTCATTAATCCTGTGGTGCCCTGTCCTTCCACCGAAAATCCGTAGCGGTATTGATTTTTCTCGGTTTCGTTCGCGCGGAAAATGTCCTCCGATTCTTTCATCACCGATTCCGTGCCTGCCTCGATTTCTCCCGCTTGAATAGCATAATCGCCCAGCTTTTCAAGATTTTCGCTGTCCTGCAAAATCCGGACGGATATTCCGTTGTCCTGGCTGACGGCTTCCAATTCATCCATCTGCGCTTGGGTCAATTTTTCCGGCAGATAGGCTGCCCGATTGGTGTCGGGAAGAAAGATCGCCTCATACAATGGGGTTTCCTGAGCCGCTCCATTTTGCAGCGTAATTTTCGCCACAGGCAGTGAATCCATGCTCTCGCTTCGTTCTTGTTCATCATACGGGCCGCCGGGGAAGAGATCCAGAGCGACATCATACCCCAGCTTTTGTCCGGCGACGGATATGTATTCCAAAAATGTCCCCTGCGAGACCATCAACTGCCGCGCATAGGGGTCAACTTCCGGGCTCGTGCGGCTGCTGTCCGCGTAAAGATAAAAAACCATCGGATCATTCTCGTCCAACAGGACTTTCCAGGGCTGCATGTTGTGCCCGCTGGCGGCGAGCAGCCCGTGGGCGGCCAGTCGCAGCCGGGGATCATCAAATTTTTCCGAATAGGTTTTATCCCACGCCTCAAGGTAAAGCGGTTTTTGGAACACGCCGCTTACGGCGAGTAAGATTCCAAGAATCAAAATCACGAAAAGAAATAAGCTTAATAAAATCAGACGCATCGGTTTCTTTATCACTTTCTTCATTATTTCAATTCCTCTCGATTATCCGATTTGACCGGTTCCACGGAACGAATCAGAATGCGAAAAGATTCACGGATAAATTCTTCCGTATCGATCTTGTAGTAATTTTTTAAATAATTCTTCTTTTTACGGGCCGTACTGAATATGCCCAGCATACAGGCCCATAAAGTCATGGCTGCCAGATCCAGCGATAAATCCGTACGGATGATGCCCTGCGCGGCCCCTTTTTGCAGAGCGGCTTTTACAAATTGGAGAGCTCGCTCTCCCAATGCGTAACATTCGTCCCGGGATGCATCGGGAATCCCTTTCTGAAAATCGTAAACGCTGTTCTCATATTCAACGATCGTCTGAAAATGATGCGGATATTCGCAGGAAAACTGGTAATAGGTCATGGCAATTATCCGTAGTTCTTCCATTGGAGGCTTGGAATCGGTTTTCTGAAGCTTTTCCTCTAAGAGCGCAATCAGCAGCCGGTAGCCCTTAATCATTATTTCAAAATAAATCTGCTCTTTGCTGTTGAAATATGTGTACAGGGTTCTTTTGCTGAATTCCGCCTGCTGCGCTACATCGTCCATCGTCGAATGCTCATAGCCTTTCTGAAAAAACACCTGCTCAGCGGCCAAAAGGATGTCGTTCCGCCGGATATCCATCTCCTTGCTTTTTCTTTCACTGATTCCCAAACCTGCGCTCCTTGATTCGAATTTCACTTGAATACAATTTATTGCACTGTAAGTTTACTTAAAAATATCATAGCTGCCCGGAGCTGTCAATCAATTGGCAGCATATTCAGGACTTCTAACTCAGTTGTTTCCAAAATGATGGAAGCTTTGAATCAGGCCTCAAACATCCAGTCCGGCTTGCCCTTTTCAAAGCGGGCCGGGCTTTCCTTTTTCAGCAGGTCTTTCCAGAACTGATCGTCATATCGGCGTGAACGGACCGGCAGCGGCATCGGCACGCCATAGCCGAGCAGGAGCACCTCTTCTTTCGGCTGGAGCCGGGAGAGCATCCCGCGCAGGACGTCGCGGCCGGACAGGCCGGACAGCACTGCGGAGATGTCAGCATCGTCCCCCAGCCAGCCGGAGATCCGGGTCCCCAATTGCGACATGACCTCGTCATCGATCTGCGATGGACGCTGATCGATCACCAAAAGTGTCACGAAGTACTTGCGCATTTCGCGCGCGATCCGTGCAAACGAGGTTTGCCCCGCCATTTCCCGATTCAGCAGTTTGTGCGCCTCCTCCAGCGCGATGACCAGCGGCGCGGGTTTCATTCCGCTGCCGCCGTGGTAATCGTTGGTGCGCTTCTCCCAGGCCTCCCGGATTTTCCGGGTCAGGATGTTGGTCACCAGCAGATAATCCAGATCGGCGTCAAATTTCCCGAACGACATCACGACTGAATTGCCGGATTGCAGCAGGTCGATGATCTGCTGCACACAGTTGGCCGGCGCGTTCTCGACCACATAAGGCTTGCTGATGATCCTGCGCAGCTTGCTGTGCAGCCCTTCGGCGGCCATGGGATGGACGCCCGCGTTTTCGGCCCATTCGCCGACGGAGTTTTCCCCTTCTCCGGACCGTAGTTCCATGAATTTTTTGAACCATTGCCCCGGGCTAAATGTGCGCACCAGCGCCGCCAGCGTGTTCGCGGTGGTCTCCCGCAGGTTCAATTCCCGCGACAGCATTTCGATATCCTCCGGCAGGATGTCCCGCTGTTCGATCACCAGGTCGAAATCGGGTTGGTGCCCGTCGATCGCCGTCCCGCGCCCGAGCGCACAGACTTTCACCCGTCCGCCCAATTTGTCTCTCAGCCCGGGGACGCGGATGTGGGTGTCCGGAGAGATATCGCCGAAGCCATATTCATTATGCATGTCGAAGACGAGGATGGAGGCTTGCCGGCCGTGGATCAGTCCGGCCAGAATCAGCCGGGTCAGGTAGGACTTGCCGGTTCCGGTAGCGCCGAAGATGCCGGAGGAGCGC
>CALAEB010000610.1 GCA_937890875.1 uncultured Anaerolineaceae bacterium
GGTAGCCAATGACCATCATATTCCGGCCGACCTGTCCCAGCCCTCCCAATGGGATAATTTGTAATTCTTTGTGTTTCATCCTTTTTTATGTCGCTTTCTTCAGCTCTTGAAACAGTGCTTTCTGTTTCTCGTTCAGTGTGCGAGGCAGCCGGACTTTGATGCGGGCATATAAATCTCCGCGTTTTCCGCCGCCATTTAATTTTGGCATTCCTTTGCCGCTTAACCGGATCAATTGGTCCGGCTGGGTTCCGGAAGGCACTTTAAAAATCAGGTTCTCATCCAATGAATGCAGAACGGATTCTCCTCCGAGAACAGCAGTATAAAGATCTACCTGCACATCCATATAAAGGTCGTCGTTCTTTCTTTCAAAGCGAGGATCGTTTTTGACCTCGACGACCAGAATCAGATCCCCTTTTCTTCCGGCGGAATCTAAAACACCGGCAAGACGGATTTTGGTCCCGGTCTTCGCACCAGCCGGAATTTTTGCCTCGATCCGTTTTGAATTGATTTCTAAAATTCGTTCCGTCCCATGGAAGGCTTCTTCCAATGAGATCGTAACGTTATGTTCCTGTGTAAGCGGCCCGGACTGCTGATAGGCGCGGTTAAAGTTCCCGCTTCCAGTTGTCCAGCGCGTGCCGCCGGCGCCTGCCCGGGATTTCCGCGTATTTCCTATTCCGCCGAATATCTGCGAAAAGAAATCGGAAAAATCCCCGCCGAAAGTTTCAGAGGTGAAAAAGTCGCCATAATTTTGTGAGGCTCCGCCTGCACCCTGCGGATTCACATTTGAAACCCAATCGCTCCAATTGTAATTGGCGCTGTTCCCCCCCTGTTGTTCCCAGGCCTGATAAGAAGAACCCAACTGGTCATAGCGAGCCCGTTTCTCCTTGTCATTCAGTACCTGATAAGCTTCGTTAATTTCTTTAAATTGTTCTTCCGCTTTTTTATCCCCCGGGTTACGGTCCGGGTGGTATTTTTTTGCTAAATCCCGATAAGCTTTCCTGATTTCACTGGTTGATGCTGTCTTGGATACACCCAGTATTTTATAATAATCCTTATATTGCATTTTCCCTCTTCATCACATCCCGGCCTGGTCATTCTGAATTTGAACGCACAGCTTTTTGCCCGAGTACCTGATCCCGGCATGCCAGACTGATAATGTCGTCAGAATTCGTTAAAAGGAGGAAGTGCCGGATAACGTTTTGGCCCCTCCTCACTAATAACCATTTTACAATGCAAATATTTGTTTTTTATAAAATTACCGGCAATTCGAACTATGAAAAGGCTATTCGCCACCCCGTCGTTTCGCTTCAGGGGCTCACGAACCACTTCTCAATCTGCCCTTTTATTCAGAAAACTGATTTTCCCAATTCAAACGGTTGTAAAAACTCAGGAAATATTTTTAAAATCCGGGGCGCCATCAAATTCATTGTTTCCCTTAACAAACTGGTCCGCTAATTCAATTTCTTCCTGTAATAAAGCCCTGCCGTAATGCGTTTCCAACCGTTTTCTTCCCTGCACAAAATCATTCGCATCATTAATAACAGTACCGATTTCTTCGATCCGGTGCAATAATACCATATATTTTTCCTTCTCAATTACACTTGCATGCGCCGGGAGAAACCATTTCGCGTCAATTTCGGTTAATTTTTTGATCACGGACTGAAGTTCCGTCAATTTCAGCGAGCTGTTCCGGTAAGGATTTTCATAACAGCAATCCCCCAAAAAGAGAACGCCTTCCTGCGGAACGTAAACCACGACAGAATCATCGCTGTGAGGCCCGCCCACATGGATCAGGTGGCAATCCAGGTCTTCGACCCGGATAGAACACTGGACTACGAAGGAGATATCAGCCGGTTTTACCTTGAATGAGTGGCGGACCGGCATTTCTTTCTTAATCATCTCTGCGGCGGCCGCAGTTTCCACGCCGGTGGCAACCCTGGAATTCAACGAGCTGTCCGACCAATCCCACCGCTGCATCATATGGAGCCGCTCATTGGTCAGGGCATGTGCGATGGATTTCGCCGGAGAGCCGGAAAGCCCGAAAACATGGTTCCAATGCCAGTGGGTTAATGCGATAAATTCAGGATCCGGCAAGCCAATGCTTCGGACGTTTCCATAGAAATGGGAAATATGATCCGGTGAATTTCCGGCATCTATCATCAAACTTGACCGTCCGCTGACAACGTAACCCAAAGCAGGACGGTTTGTTTGATCATCTTTTGGAAGGTACCATGTATGGTCACTGATTTGGCTTAGCATTTTAGCTCTCCTGAAAAATAATTCAAACCGTAAATTTACGAATAGGAGTATTTTAGCGTATTCATGCATTTATTACAAATTTTTTGCAATCATTTGGCAATTCCAGTCTCTGCCGCAGCCGTCTAAATCCGGTATTCCATTTTTCCGGGAATTCGCCCTGTTTAATACAGTCTGCTGAAAGAAAGAAGATGCCTCAACTGGTTGCCAGGGCATCTTCTTTCTCGACCTTCACATTGTTATGAAAGAGAATTCTTTACGGACATCACTTCAGTCAGGAGAAACTGGAGCCGGATGATCCGCTTTTCAGGAGGAAAAATGAATTATTCAAAACTTTCATATCCGGTACGGCTGACATCTCCGAGTTTAATTCTGCAGATTGAAATAAACGTCACAGAACGAAGCGGTTCCATCGCTGATGTAAAACTTCAGCCACGGTGTGGACTCCGTATCTTCAACATCCCACACTCTGGCAGAGAATTCAACTTTTGCCTGTTCCCCTGTTTTGGTGTCGGGGATCACGATGGTGTTGCTGATCAGATATAGATTATCGCTGATTCCGGCGTTGACTAAGCGATAGGTATCCGAACTCCAGGCGGATTTCCCGGAATTTTCAACATACCAGGAAATATTATACGTGTCGAGAACGGAATGATCGACCTCAATATGCTGTGTTCCGCAGGCGTTTAGCGCCGGTTCCGCAGTGGGCAGCGGCACCTGTTTTTCGTCAGGTTCATTCACTAACGGTTCTTCCAGCGGTTCCTCAATGAAAAGATCCGCTTCAGTTTCGTTATCTTCATCCGCCGAGGCTACGCTCGCCTGAATGCTGGCGCTCTCAGAAACAGTATCTTCTTCCTGTTCCTCTTCATCCGCCGGGCTTTCGGGCGTTTCTTCAGGCACTTCAGCCTCCGGAGTTTCGGTTTCTGCTGCGGTTTCTGTTTCAGCCGGTGTTTCCGTAATTTCCGCCGCGGCCTCACTCTTCTCGGATGTTTCAGCCACCTGCTGTGCCTCAGCGGTGCTTATTGCCGTGGGCTCCGTTACGCTGTGCTGCACAGCCGCGGTGGAATCAGCCGGATTCCGTACCTGGATTTCCGCCCAGAAAGCGGTATTTGCATAGCTGCCGTATCCGAACGTATAGCCAAGGTTGTCCTGAATCTTGTAGTATCCCCGATATGTCCCCGGATTTTCCGGCGCGCGGAGGTCGATGCTGACCTCAACCGTTTCTCCGGGATACACTTTTTTCGGCATATGGATATATTCGGCGCCGCTCATGGAATCACCGCCGGTAAAGATGATGGTGTAACTCTCGTCCCAGACACAGGTTCCGCCGTTTTTAATCCGCCAGGTTTTCCTGAAATACGTCCCCGGTTCATAAATTTCCCCGTCCGGAATCGTTACGTCATTAATGGACCGGGCTTTGTTATTGCAGTAGGGATTTCTTCCGGAGCGCTGTGCCGGTCCCTGCGGATAACAATTGCTCCCATAGCAGGGCTGAATCACCGTACAATTCGGGTTCCCGGGATAATAACAGTTGTTCTGCCAAGTCGAAATGTTGACCCAGATCGGGGTCTGCCCGTTCAATCCGACACCGAATGTAACACCATCCGGGCTCTGCAGCATCCAGCTTCCGCGAAAAGTGCCGGAAGTTTGCGGCGCAACCAGATTGATGCTGATATCGATCGTCTGTCCCGAAGCAACATATCCGGGGAGCGAAACGAACTGCGGGCCGGACATCTGGTCTCCGCTGACGAAAATCAGCCTATAACTGCTGTTCCAGGCATTGACTCCGGTGTTCCGTATTCTCCAGGTTTTTGTGAAATAGCTTCCGGGCGCAACGTAGGATCCGTCAGCGAAGGTGACATCCTGAACGAATTCCGCCCGATTATAGCTGCTGACCCATTGATTCGGATAACAATAGCTGGTATAACAATTTGTTGAAGGCTGGCAGGAACCATATTGACCGCAATTCCAGTTATAGCTCGAATTCCAATCGGTCTGACCATAATAATCATAGCCCCATGAATTTTGAGATGACCATCCTGAACTGGCCGCTTCCGTTTGAACCGTTCCGATAAAGGATGCAGCACATATCACAATGATTATCGTAATAATCCATTTTTTACTCATCGAAACCTCCTTGTAAAAACCTCATCTTGCTTCCTGATCGCTGAAATAAGGATGATTTCCGGAGGGATTGTTTTCGGACAGATGAGGATTGAATTCTGTGCATAAACACTTCATCATTCTCCGGATGGACGCATCCTGATTCCATGCTATTATGTAGAGTGCAAGATTCGTGCTAGGTTAACAGGAATTCGAAAAAGTTTCCAAAATCTCAAATTTCTGCCGGGGTGATATCCGATCCGGAATCGATGATTTAAAAATAGAAACTGAAGAAAGATCCGCCTCTCTATTTTATCCGATGAGGCATTTTTCCTTCAGTTTCGTTCTCCCTTATTTTTGCGAAGCTGAGATCATTAAAATCCGCTTCATGATAAGGCATCCCTACGGCCTTTGCGGCCAGGGGTCAGGCTGTGGATAACCAGGCTGCTGCGGATAACATGAGTATCCGTAACACGGCTGATAACAGTAGCAGTTATAACAAACGCAGTTATTGGAATATTGCGTTTGAGTTGTAATTTCTGCATAAACCGCAACATTGCAGGCTGTTCCCACGCCGAACAATTGTCCGGTATCACTCTTAAGCATCCAGCTTCCTCTGAAAGTACCGCCGTAATTTGGCGCAACCAAATTAACGCTGATATCCACAGTTTGGCCGGGGGCTACACTATACGGGAGCGCAACGGAAGATGGCCCGGACATCTGGTTCCCACTGGAGAATACCAGGCGGTAGCCGGAATTCCAGGTTACATTTCCGGAATTCTTAATTCGCCAGGTTTTCGTAAAGGAACTTCCGGGAGCGACATACATTCCATCCGGAATGGATACATCGCTGATAAATGTCGCACATAGTGACGGGCGCGGGTTACAGTTATATCCGTAACAAGGCCTCCAGCAATCATTATTCCAATAATCGCCATTCCACCTGTTGTTGTTCCAGTTGGGCGCAGCCGGCGACCCCGGTGTTTCCGGATGCCACCATTGCGCACCGTCAGCAGAAACCGTTCCGACGACTGAAAGCGAGATCACCAGAATTGGTAAAAGCAAAGAAACGAAAAACTTTTTCACAAACACCTCCTTTTCCCAAATTTTCGGTCGTTATCCACCGATTAACTCCTTACAGTGCAAGATTTATACTTATTTCCCTGCGGCCCCAAATATTGAAGGGATTGTTGTTGGCATACCCTCATTTCCAATTGCAATCTGTTTTCCAGAATGACCTATCTATATTACGTTAATGAAGCTCGAAAAGTTCCCCGGAAACCAAAAAAAACCGGTATTTCCACCCCCGGTTTTTTCTCGGTTTTTCTGTCTGATCCATGCGGAATTCAGGTTACAAACTTATTTCATTGAAACGGCAATTCAAAATAGCAGCGAGGGCTCTCTGTGCTTTCCGCTTATTCAAAAGAATTGTCCGGCTTTCGAATTGCTGCCGCCGAGCTCAGCGCCTTATTGATCAGTTCAGGCAGCGATTGTATTATGATTCGGAAACCCATAAAGCTGATCCCGAACCTGGTCCAGTTGTCTGCGGAAATGGTTGTC
>CALAEB010000611.1 GCA_937890875.1 uncultured Anaerolineaceae bacterium
ATGAACCTACCCGCGGTATTGATGTGGGAGCAAAATACGAAATCTATACGATCATCAACAGGCTTGCCGCCGAAGGAAAAGCAATTATTCTGATTTCATCGGAATTACCCGAAATTCTGGGGGTGTGCGACCGGATTTACGTCCTGAACGAAGGAAAAATCGTCGGGGAAATGCAGGCCAAAGACACAACGCAGGAAGAAATCATGGAGAGAATTATGTCCACGCAGGAGGCTGCAAGCTGATGAATACAATTAAAACCATTTTCAAGAATAACGTCCGTCAATACGGGATGCTGATCGCATTGGTCGTCATTATGCTGTTTTTCTGGATCGTTACTGACGGCATCCTGATGCGCCCGGTCAACCTGACAAACCTGCTGCTCCAAAACAGTTATATCATCATCATGGCGATCGGCATGCTGCTGATCATCATCACCGGCGGAATCGATCTGTCGGTGGGGTCCGTCTGCGGTTTTATCGGCGGATTGGCGGCGGTATTAATCGTCCGCTATCACGTCAATGTTTTTGTGACCATGCTGATCTGCGCGGCGGTAGGAATTGTCATCGGAGCCTGGAACGGTTATTGGGTGGCATACCAGAAAATTCCCGCTTTTATCGTAACCCTCGCCAGCATGCTGATCTTCCGCGGATTGTTATTGACATTGCTGGGCGGAGAATCGGTCGGCCCGTTTCCGCCGGAATTCCAGAAAATCGCATCCGGCTTTATCCCCGATTTCTTTAATTATCCCGGGTTCCACCTTACTTCCGTTGTTATCGGAGCGATCCTCTCCGTAATTATTGTTTTCTCCGATATCCGCGGCAGGAAAAATAATCTCAAATATGAATTTGAAGTTTTGCCGTTTCCGTTTTTCATCGCGAAAAATGTCGTTATCGTCGCTGCAATCATGGGATTATGCATCGTCATGGCCTCTTATAAAGGGCTGCCGAATGTGCTGGTCCTGATGGGTGTGCTGGCTGTAATTTACTCAATTCTCACCAATAAAACCGTGTTCGGGCGCAGGATTTATGCGCTGGGCGGGAACGAAAAAGCGACCAAGCTTTCCGGGATCGACACATCCAAGCTGGTATTTCTCTGCTTTGTCAATATGGGTCTGCTTTCCGCAATTGCCGGTATGGTTTTTGCCGCCCGGCTCAACTCCGCCACGCCCAAGGCTGGGAACAGTTTTGAAATGGACGTGATCGCGGCGAACTATATCGGCGGCGCCTCCGCCAGCGGCGGTGTCGGTACGGTGGTCGGCGCAATCATCGGCGCATTTATCATGGGCGTTTTGAACAACGGGATGTCCATCATGGGCATCAACATTGACTGGCAGCAGGTCATCAAAGGGCTGGTCCTGCTGGCGGCCGTACTCTTTGATGTGATTCAAAAGAATAAAAGCGGCCGTTAAGCGCAGCGGCCGGCTCGAATTTGCAACCCGGGGTACGCTGACGCACGGGTGATTCGAAATTCGGGCGGGAATTCAAAATTTGGATTTCCTTTCACACAAATGAAGAAAATTTTGCAGCGGTTTTGGTTTTGTGCAAAGCACAAAACCAAAACCGCTGCAAAAAAACTTTTTCAAAATCCGAATTGCTGAAATCCAGAACACTTTTTCGAATTACTATCCGGTTCCCGTTTTGCTTATGAGCTTTCCCGGATGATCAGACCGGTTTCCAGCGTGATCACCCGCCCGGTTTTCATATCGGATTTCGTGTGGATCATCTCCAGCAATACCTTCACCGCCTGCGATCCTAACGCCCGCAGCGGGTGCGTTACGGTAGATAACGCAGGAGAAAAATAAGCGCCTTCCGGCCAATCATCAAACCCGACAAACGCAATGTCCTGAGGAATCCTGATTCCATGCAGATTCGAATAATACATTGCGCCAAGCGCCATCTGGTCATTACTGGCGAAAACAGCGTCCATTTCCGGGAATTTTTCATGCAGTTCAGAAAAAGCTTTTTCACCGCTGCTCGATGACCAATCGCCTTCCGCCCAGTTCCGCGAAGAAATCTCAATCCCATACTGTTTCAGCGCGTCTTCCCATCCTTTTTTCCGCTGACGGGCCTCCAGCCACGACAAAGGCCCCGCAAGCAGCCCCACATGATGCCGTCCAATCGAAACCAAATAATCGACGGCTTTTTTTGCGCCGCCATAATTATCAATATTCAGGGTGGTGAAATTCAGGTCGGGTTCACATTTCAGGAAAACGATCGGCGGGCAGTCAGCCGGCAGCCGCTGTTTGGTAATCCGGATATTATCGTTCACATCGGGCACGGCAAAAATAATTCCTTCGACCTGCTGCTGCATCAGGGTCTCAATAAAATGAACGATATTCGGAGAATCGATCTGAAAAACCTGATTGATCAGCAGCGAATACTTGGCTTCCTCACAAGCTTCGGTAATTCCATCCAGCGTATTGGAAACCCCCAGATAACGGAGACCGCCCATGACTACGCCGATGGTCAGGCTGTTTTGTTTCACCAGGCTGCGGGCGACCGCGCTGGGATAATATCCCATTTCCTTGATAACGGTCTGTACCTTCTCCCTGGTCAGAGGGGAGACATCCGGACGGTTATTAATAACCCGGGACACCGTTTGTGTTGAAACGTCGCATTTTTTCGCAATATCTTTGATCGTGACTTTAATATTTCGCTTGATAAACATGTTATTCACCTGTGAAAGCCGATAATCTCTATTTCATTCCATATCGACCGGAATAATTTACGATACGGCGCTGGTAGCCTGAAACGGAGACCGGAATTATTTCTTCGATTGTCTTATCTTCCGGTTGTTTCAGAAAATATGGCAGTCCGAAAATAATTTTCAGCAAAGCTCCATTAATTGCCGGTTCGAGTGTCAAAAGTCAATTTCATCGAAAAAGTGCGCTGCAGTTCTTTTTTACCTGAAAGGATTTCATAACCTCCGAATTCCTGATAAATAGCAGAACAAAGTCAGGTCTTCGAATTTTGGAAGAAAGATTCCCTGAGATTATTCAAAAGCGAACCCTGTCTTTCGAACTGTCGAAACAATGCCCGATTCCATTAATCTCAGCTAAAGTATACTATAAAGCTTCAGCTTTGTGAACGTTACCGGTAACGTTCACAAAGCGCACAGAGCGCATGAAAAACGTTTCGTTGTCCATTTTTTTCTGCAAATACTTTTTGGGAGAGATTATACCTGCTTTAGACCAGTTCCAAACACTTTTATAGAAAGCTGTTCGGGATAAGGCCGTATCGAAAATAAACTTCACCGTCCCATTCGCAATTTACATCCAAAATTTGAATTCCAGGTTCCGTCCCGGCAGTTCAAAATACGGGAACTTCCTTTAGTTCAAGCGGAGAACTGCAAAGCAATTTTTTAAACTTCGAAGAGGAATCACTGTGGTTCGATTTAACTCGAAACGGATTCGATATTCCGGATTCCTGTTCCGCTTGTCATGCCGTGGATACCATCTCAATTAGTGATAGAATATCTGTATGGAATCGAATTGCATCGGATCGTAATTCGGATGACGGGCAAAAAACAACCCATCTTTTATTATTGTGTTTATTTTTCCGTTAAACGAACATACAAGTACATTTACAGTCTGAATCAATTGAAAACGCAATTTACCGGAAATTCTGTTTAGGAAGCATGGTTCTCGCAATGTGGAAAAAAATTTTACAGCATTCTCCCGCTTGCCAGGAGCCGAAAACGGATTATCCGGCTGTTAATCCCGCCGCTTTTCGGAGCAAAAAACACTTTCTTTTTCTGCATAAAAAGGCTGCTGCGTTCCCGATATTTTCCACAGCACATTCACGAAAGGAAATCGCGATGAAAAAGGATATCTTTCCTGCCCTGATAACCAATCAATTTGCAACGAACGACTGGATGAAAAAAATAAAAAAGCTGATTTTTTTCAGTCTGTTAATTTCCCTGATTCTCTTGTCCTCGGCAGTTTCCGCTGCCGAAGAACAAATCACGATCGACCGGGCATATTTTCCTTTCAACACTGGCGAAGTGATGCTGTTTGCCGATATCCCGGAGGCTGTACTGAACGCCAATCCGGACACAATTCTGCTCACAATCAATGGAGCGGCAGCAAAGACGCCGAGAATCAGCAGTTTCTGCCGCAGTGACATTCCGTTGACATTTTTATTTCTGGTGAACACAACAAAAACCGTTTATGCCAGCGAAAAGGACCGCCCGGAAGAAATCATCCGCGCCTTTCGGGATTTTTATTTTTTCCAGGGACACAGCAAAATCGCGATCATGACATACGGCGACGCCATTCAAACCGTGCTGGAGCCCACGTCCGATGCCGAGGCCATTAACCTGGCCGCAATCAGAATCCGCTTTACATCCCAGAATTCGAATTATCAGGAAGCGTTGGCCACGGCGGTTGACTATCTGGAGAAACTATCCGAAAATGACGGATCGTTCAAACAGATCATCCTGCTCACGGATGGGAAAGGATACGATCACCGGTTCTTCTCGGAGGAAGAAATGATCCAATCCCTGCAGGAAGCCGAAATTCCGCTGTTCGTGTTAAATACGCTGGATACAAACGCTTTTTATGGCGACGAAGCAAAAGATCATGCCGAGTCAGCCAGCTGGTACGCAACGACCTTTCCGGAATTGTACCCGCTTGCGACACCGGAAGCATCCGGCGGCGCCGGCGTTAACTACGATCTTGAACGGCTAAAGCGAATAGCCGGCGCGACCGGCGGATTGGCTGTTAAGGCCAGTGAAGGCAGTCGTTCTGAAGCGCTGGCAAAAAGGATGATGGATGCCATCTGCGCAAAAACGTTCCTCAGCGCGACACTGCCGGACGGTTTTTCCGCCAATCTGCAGGAGCCGATCGAATTTTCACTCGATTTTTTCAATGGCAGAACCTATATCGCCGGTGTGACCAGTTCGATCTACGCAGACGCACGCATCTTATCCGTCCAATAGCCGATGAAAGCTGATGCCAGGGAGGTTTAAAATGAAAAACGACCAAAACAATCTGAGAAAAACTGAATCCGGAGGCCGGGCGGCTGTTTTTTTGAAAATCATTGGTGCGATAGTCCTGTTTGTCCTGTTTTTCGGCGCAGCGGCGGTAGAAAAGGCCGGCGCAAACGCAATTGAAGAAGTTGCCATATCGAATAACAGCGATGTGACCCTTTTCTATTCGCTCAAACAGCCATCCGGCAGTTCTGCACCGGTTTCCGCATCAGTCGCCTTCGGTGACTTTCCGCTGGAAGCGGTGCGCGTCACCACCATCGAAGAATCCAATATCCCGCTGCGTTTTCTTTTTCTGGTCGACGTTTCCAAGACCGCGCTAAAAAGCGAGCGGGACCGCGTGAAGGCTGTGATTCAGGAATTTGTTGACAACATCCCGTTCCGTGACCGGTCTCTCTTTCAAATTAATACATTCGGCGATCAGGACAGCGTCTACCTGAACCAGACGGCGGATCCGCTGCAGATCATCGCGGCCATCAACAAAATGGATCCGCTTTTTATCGCCGAAACCGCTTATTATCCGGGCGCCGTTTTCAGCGCGTTGAGCGACCTGAAAGCAAAAACGGATCGGAATCTGGAAAAATTCCAGATCATCCTGGTCACGGACGGCACGGGATACGACTATCAGCTTTATACAGAAAAAGACATGATCATCGCGCTACAGGATGCCGGCGTCCCGCTTTATGTGCTGTGTGTATTCGACACTTTCAGCGGGACGGTCGATCCGGAAAATTATGCCCGCCTGTCCAGAATTGCGGAAAGCAGCGGCGGGGCGATCGCCTCCCCGCACGTGAACACACTGGAAAACTGGCGGCTGGCAAAAATCCTGACGGACTCCATCTCCGGAACTTATGTAATCACCGGGAAACTGCCGGCGAATTTCCAGCCTGACCGGAAAAACCTTTATGACGTCACGCTGACGCTGAACGGCGAAGCCGGTACGCTCGGGACACAGACAAAAACCGTAAAGCCGATCTTGATTTCTTCCGAACAGCCAGAATAAGGGGCATAAAATGAACAGCTTGTTGATTTCAAACAAAGGCATATCCAGAAAAGCATTTTTCGGCAGCAGCCTAATTCTCAGAACACTTTTCTGCATTGTGCTTGCATTCGGTCTGTTCTTCGCAGTGACCAGTCGCGGATCCGCAGTTTCAGGCGCTGATTTCATAATCAAAAATGTAAAACTGACCGATAACCAGCAGCTGGAGTTCATCCTGACCACACCGTACACTACCCAGGGGACGCTTCCGGATTCTTTCAATGTCCGGCTGGACGAATTCGAATTCCAGAGCAAATGGTTTTCCACTTTCGATAAGGAGAATACGCCGCTGACGATTCTTTTTCTGATCGATCTGTCCACAAAATGGGACCAAATCGAACAGGAACGCGCCGGGAAAATTATTACCGAGTTTCTGCGGGATCCCCGGATCCTGAAACGCGGCAGAATCGGCGTCATGACTTTTGGAGAGAAAATTGAAAGGCGGTTGGATTTTACGAATGATCCACAGGCCATTCTCGCATCCGTCAGCAATTTACAATTTGCGGACGGCGAGATCAAATATCCGCTTGCGCTGCTGAACGCCGTCCAATATATGGCAACCATCGCCGCCAGCGCGAATGAGCAAAGGCACATCGTCCTGATTTCAGACGGAACCGGATATGATCCGAACCTGATCACGGATGAAAAAATGGCGGCACAGCTGGATACGGCCAACATCCGTCTGTCCGCTTTAGTTCAGCGAGATACTGATGGAACGATCGCAAACGCGGATTTCAACCGGATTTTTCAGCTTGCCAAACAGTCGGGAGGCTACGCTGTTTCTCCGATTGCGAACAACAATGTCAACCGTGACCTGGCAAAAATCCTGATCGAGACGATCAAATTCGGCATGATCATGCACGCGAGAACGCCGGACGATTTTATCCCCAATCCGGACAATACGTACGAGCTGATCCTGACCATGTACCAAAACTGGAGCGCCGTCATCGGCATCAAGACCCAGACTGTCCAGCCGCTCATCGTTACAACGACAACAGCCGAACCCACGCCTGTCGTTGAGGAGACGCCGGTGGCTGTTCCCACCGAGCAGGATGACTATTAATCCGGTTCGGATCGGGAAACCTTGTTGTTTTATTTTTGCATGAAACACAAAAATAAAACAACAAGGAAATTTACTTTTTTATCCGAAGGGATTCTTCAAATCTCAAATTCCGACTGCTATTTTGAGACGATGGACGCGCCAAAGGGCATCAGCGCCAATTTCGCCAGTTTAAAGCACTGAAGGCCGAAAGGGATGCCGACGATGGTGACGCAAAAAACGAGGCCGACCGCCGCGCAGGTTGCCGCCAGCGGCAGCCCGCTGGTCAGGAGCCAGACAATGTTCAGCAGGACGGATACGACACTGTCGCCGTAAACGATCTCCTTGCCGAAAGGGAAGAAGGACAAAGAGGCGAATTTAAAACATTGCAACCCGACCGGAATACCGACGATCGTCACACACCATAAAACGCCGATAATAGCCCAGGCCAGCCCCATAATAATACCGCCCAGTAAGAACCAAATCAAATTTCCAATCAAGCTCATGAACCGCCGTCCTTTCCGCTGCGGATTTTTTTAACCAGCGGGTGAATAAACCCGGTCGCAAATATCACCGCGCTGCAAACAACGATATAGGTTACGGTCTTCCAGAACGGGAACCGGTGGATCACGTCGGCATAATAGCGGCTGAAATACCACTGGGAAAAGAAACCGATAAAAACCAGTTCAATCAAAATCCAGCGAAGGAGCCACCAATCTTTGATACGCCGGGCAAAACAATATCCCCAAGCGGTAAAAAACGCCAGCCAGGGCAGAAAAATGACCCGATAACGCGGATTATCCCATTGATCCCCGCCAGCCCGTAATGAACTGACAAAGATCCAGCCGAGCACAAACAGCGCATTCACCAGCAGCAGGCTGCGTTCTTTCCGATCCTTAACCCGAAAAACCGAAAACAGCGCATAAAAAAGAAACGGAACCATCGCATACCACCCGACAGCCCGGAAAATGCCGACCGCTTTCCAATAAACGGTCGTCGGACGATAAAAAAGGATCGCCGGCAAAACGGGTTGGGTGATTCCGTAAACAGCCAGGAAAACCGCCCGGAACTGTCCGCCGATCTCGCCAACTACTTTTTCCACCCACCCTGAATTGATTTCGGTTGTATGAATATCATAATGGATGAACTCCCGGATAGAGGGGAGCGCAAGCGCAAGCGTGATCAACAGCCCAAGAAACAAAAGCGACACCCCGCCCCAAAGCCATTTTTTGGACCGGGAAGCCAAAAATTCCACCCAAATCCAGAGCAGGCTGATGACCACGGCGG
This sequence comes from uncultured Anaerolineaceae bacterium, assembly GCA_937890875.1. Classification (GTDB taxonomy): domain Bacteria; phylum Chloroflexota; class Anaerolineae; order Anaerolineales; family Anaerolineaceae; genus Flexilinea. Next base: position 8,352 of record CALAEB010000611.1, read on the forward strand.
CGGCGGCCACAAAAGTCGAAAACGGCAGCATCAGCAGAACACAGCCCAACAGCACAGCAGCGGATTTTTTCCAGTGATCCCGCACGGTACACAGAGCCCAAAAGGCAATCGCCAGCAGACCGGTCAGAAAAGGCTCCCGCATCGCCGATCCCGCGTATACGATGCTGTCGGGATAGAACACGTAAATCCAGGCTGCGATATTGGCAATCTGCGGGTCCCATCTGTTCTTGAGCGCTTTCCGGAAAAAGGGAACCCCGGCAGCGGTAAAGAGCGCTCCCAGCAAAATAATCAGTGAAAACCGCCGGGCATCCGGCGATAAAAACCAGTAAATCCAAATGCTCAAAACCGCCATCCCGCGATATTGATCATTATTATAGGAACGGGTCAGCGGTTCAAAAAATGAAGGGGATTCCGTCGTCGCGATCCGCCAGGCCTCGTCATCCCGGCGATACGCGTCATCAAAAAGGTATCCCTGCTGTTGCTGCGGTTCGTCCGGATACCCATAAATCGGCAGTAAGTTCTGCGTCGCAAGGCCGAAGCCCAGGCGCAGTCCGAACGCGGCCAGCATCATCACCGCAACCAGTTTTTCCCCGCCGCCCCATCGCCAGCCGGTTCGCAGAATCAGTGAAAAAGGCAGGCAGAGCACAAAAGCGGCCAGCCACCCCGTGAGAAACGCACCGGCACTGAACCAGGAAACCACAGCAGCCGTACCCGCGGAAAACAGAACCGGACCGCTCCATTCCTGAAAACTTTTTTTCCCATCACCGAGATTCATCCGCTACCCTCTCATAAACGCGGTGATCTGTTCAGCCCGTTGCTGCCAGGAATGTTTCAGGCTTTCTTTCCGTGCGGATGCAGACAATGATTCCCGCAGCGCCGGATCCGCCAGCAGCGTTTGAAGCGCCTCCGCCCATGAATCCGTGTTCTCCGCTTCGCAGAAAACCGCGGTCTCCGTATTCAACACTTCATGGATCACAGGCAAATCACTGGTAAGGATGGGTTTGCCTGCCGCCAAATATTCGAACATCTTCATCGGGCTGCAAATCGCGGCGGAATCTCCGCCGCTGCTGCCGGCAATGTTTTTCCCATAGGGCATGATCAGGATATCCGAAGCGGCCTGCGCCAGCGGAAGTTCGGATTTGGGGATAAAACCGGTGAACACAACATTCTCCAGCCCGTTTTCAGCGGCCTGGCGGCTGTAAAACGAAACCTGCTCCGAATTGCCGCCAAACCAATAAAAATGAACCGAAGGGAACCGGCGGGCCATTTCCAGAAACAGGTCCACGCCGCGCCCGGCATAAAGATGCCCGCTGCAGGAAACGATCATCCCTTCCGGGAAGCCAAGCTGTCGTTTCGCTTCGGCGGTATCCGGCAGATCCTGGTAGTCCTGAAGCTCGACACCATTGGGCGCGATCACACATTCGCCGTCTTTCAGATTCGGGAAACGTTCCTTGACCCGCCGCTGCAGCTCATTCGAGACAAAAACCAGCCTTTTATCCGCGTCCGAGCGGATAAAAGAATTGAACAAAGCGGTTCCCAGCTTTCCGGTCGGGATGTCATGCACTTCCAGCACGATCGTGGCGCCGAGAAAGGCGGCAAATGCCGCAACCGGGATGGTCCAGGTATAGACCAGATCCGGATTCCATAAAAAAGCCCGCAGGATCATGGACGCGCTGAAATCCAACCGCTTGAAATAGCGGAAAGACACCAGCGAATGAATTTTAAACTTTTGACAGATCAGGCCGTAATGTTTGCGCAGCTTTTCAAAACTGGTGGATTCCAGATCCGGAACCCACACCCGGATTTCATGACCGTTCTGAACAAGTCCCTGACAAGCCATAATCATCTGAATTGAATTCGCCGTTTCAGAAGGGATCTTTGAAGTACTGCCAACAGCTATTTTCATTTTTTATCGATTCCTTTTATTTTCCAGAGATGATCTCTTTTTCGCTTCCCTCAGAAATTTCAGGAAGCTGTTCAGATTTTCGCAAAAGATGAAGCCCATAAACCGTCATCACAAGGACCGAACCCGCCAAATAAGCGGATAACAGAATGCTTTCCGTCGTATAATGACTGCCCGGCACCAGCACGACAGTGCCAACAATCTTCAGCAGCATCGCGATAAAACTGATCCGGGTCGCGGAATCCGCTTTACTGAAAGCAAGCAGCAAAGTCCGGTTCCAGAAAAAAACATTGGCGATTCCATAACCGGCCATCAGAATCATGATAATCTCATATGCCGGAAGAAATTTTGTCTGAAAAACCTGGAATGAAAATTTGAAGATATTGATCTCATGGAACAACAACTGCCTGCCAAAAAACAATAGCCCCAGAAAAACCGCAAAAGTCCAACTAAATGATACCACGGTCACTTTGGAAAGCAATCTGCGAACCTGCGCTCCGTTCCTTTTCGCGATCGCCCGCATCATCTCCGGATAAGTTGTATCGATAAACGGATTGATCGGCGTCAACACCATATTGATCACAGTCATCGCAGTTTTATAGTACCCCGCGTACAACGGGCTGAGCAGCGCGCCCACCCACAAAATTTCGCCGTCCCGGGCAAACAGATTGATCGTACTGCTGATATTGGTGGAAATGGTGAACCGCAGAATTTCCTTTTTGTTCTGAATCAGGCTGAACGGCACTTTCCACCAGCCCTTTCCCAAAAATTTCGGCAGCCAGGCCAGATCCAGAACAATCGGGACAATGCCCAGGATAACTTTGCCGAAAAAATAAGCGAACAGGACAGCTTCCAGCCCCTGTCCCGTCTTCGCGGCAAGCAGCACCAGAAGCGCAACCACAACGTTCTGCACCAGATTGACCAGCGCAATCGCCCGGTAACGGTTGATGATCCGCATCACCCCGTTGGCGGTCTCCATTGCAAAACTGGTAAGGATCGTCAGTCCAAAAAAGAGGATGTATTTTTTCAGGGAAGGATCGTCCAGAAAGATTTGCGATCCAATCTCCGCCGTAGCGACCAGAAAAAGAAAGGCGAACAGGGACGTTCCCGTTTCAATCACCGCGGCGAACTTTATCAGCGCCCCGGTTTTTTCCAGTTCCCGCTTTGTATAAGCTTCGCTGACAAACCGGACCACCATCTCATTCATGCGGAATGAGAAAAACTTATTCACGTTGGTTACATAACTGGTGATAATTCCCAATACGCCATAATTATAAACGCCTAACAGGCGCGTAATATAAATAGTCAGAAATACGCTTATCAGATTGCTGGCAATCAGGTAAGCCGAATTTATAACCACCCGCCTGAAAACGTGGTCGTTAAACCAGTTATGAATATTTTTTACAATTTTTACCATTTACAGACGAATACCCGGCAGCCAGCTGCTTTCCCGGCGGTACCATTCAACGATTCTTTCCAGCCCATCCGAAAGTTCAACTTCGGGGTTCCAGCCCAGAAGGGAACGGGCTTTTGAAATATCCGCCAGATTTGCCGACATATCCGCTTTGAAAACCGGCAGGTAATCGATCGAGGCCTTTCTGCCAATAATCGCTTCCAATTTTTGAATCAACTGATTAATCGAGATTGACTCATGCCCGCCGAGATTGAAAATTTCATAGCCGACATCCTTCAGCCCCAAAATCGTCCCGCGCGCAATATCATCCACATAAGTAAACCCCCGGGTCTGGTTTCCGTCTCCGTTTACCTTCAGCTCCAAACCTTCAGAAATCCATTTAACAAAGCGGAACATGGCCATATCCGGCCTTCCGGCCGGACCATAAACGGTGAAAAAACGGAAAATTGTCACGTCAATCCCATAAAGATAATGGTAAGCGTAACTCATTGTCTCAGCGCTTTTTTTGCTGACGGCGTAGGGCTGCAGCGGATGATCCGTATCGGCAGTTTCCGGCGTCGGATAAGGTGCGTTCTCTCCGTAAACACTGGAGGTGGAAGCCTGAATATACTTATGCACGCCATGTTTCCGGCATTGTTCCAGCAGATTCAGGCAGCCTCTGGTATTCGTCTCCAAAAATATCCATGGATTTTCAACGCTCAGCCGGACCCCGGGCACGCCCGCGATATTAATAACCGCGTCAAACTGATGATCGATAAACAGTTGATCCAGCAGAACGTTATCCGTGATATCTCCAAGGATAAAATCAAAACCTTGCATCGATTGTAAATTCTTCAAGCGGTATTCTTTCAGCCGCGGATCATAGACCGGATTCATATTATCAATCCCGACGACCCGCACGCCGTCGCCCAGCAAGAATTCACAAATTTTTGAGCCGATAAAACCGGCTGCGCCTGTTACGAGAATTTGATTCATAAATTTATAGCTTAATGACCTTCGGATTGTTCTTCCCCAGTTTTCCCATCCCGTTGCGGGTATCAACAATCAATTTCGCCTTTTCATTAATTTTCTCATAATCATAACAGGAATGATTCGTCACGATCACAACACAATCCACTGCTTCAATAATTGAAAACAAATCCTGATCGGAAACGCTGTCCATCAGCATATCCTCAAGATCAATCTGCGGAACGTAGGGATCGTGGTAACAGACATCCGCTTTCTGCTCTTTCAGCAGGTGAATCACATCCAGCGACGGACTTTCCCGCATGTCATCAATGTCCGGTTTATAGGCAGCGCCAAGCACAATGATTTTCGCTCCGTTTAAACATTTATGATGCAGGTTTAACGCATCCTGCACCTTCCGCACCGCATGGCGCGGCATATTGGTGTTGATTTCGGAAGCCAGATCAATGAACCGGGCATTATACTGCAATGTTTTCATTTTCCAGGAAAGATACAGCGGATCAATCGGGATACAGTGTCCGCCCAAACCAGGACCAGGGGAGAACTTCATGAAACCGAACGGCTTGGTCGCCGCGGCGTCAATCACTTCCCACACGTCGATCTTCAGCCGGTCGCACATGATCGCCAATTCATTCACCAAGCCGATGTTGATCATCCGGAACGTGTTCTCCAGCAGTTTTGTCATTTCAGCGACTTCGGGAGAACTCACCGGAACAACCATATCGATCGCCTGCCCGTACCAGGCGGTGACAATCTCCGTGCATTGGTCCGTCATGCCGCCGATCACTTTGGGCGTGTTCTTGGTCGTCCAGTCTTTCCTGCCCGGATCGATCCGCTCCGGCGAGAAAACCAGGAAAAAGTCCTCGCCGACCGTCAGACCGTTCTGTTCCGTGATTTTTGGCAGAACCATCTCACGGGTGGTTCCCGGATAGGTGCTTGACTCAAACACGATCGCCATGCCCTGATGCAGATAAGGCGCAAGCAGTTCGGAAGCGGAGTTAATAAAGGAAAGGTCTGGGTCGCCGGTCTTTCGCAGCGGCGTCGGGACACAAATGCTGACGAGATCAATATTTTTCAGAACGCTGAAATCCGTGGTCGCTTTGATCCGGCCAGCGTCCACCAGTTTTTTTAAGCGTTCTGTTTCAATATCGGGGATATAACTTTCCCCCCGATTGATCGATTCTGTTTTACCCGCATTCAGATCGATCCCGGTAACATCAAAGCCGGCTTCAGCAAACACAACCGCAAGCGGAAGGCCGACATACCCCATACCGATGACAGCCATTCTGGCTTCATCATGATCGATTTTCTCCTTTAGAACATCGAATGACCTTTTCATTTTGTTCCTTTCGTATAGACTATCTTTCCTTCAATCATGGTCAGATTGACTTCATAACGGTCATCGATCAGGACCAAATCCGCCAGCTTTCCTTTCTCAATACTGCCGGTTTCATGAGCAATGCCCAGACTGATCGCAGCGTTCAGGCTGCTGCAGCGCCAGGTTTCTTCCAGCGAAGCGCCGGTATTCGCTGTGAAGTTTTTCAAGGCACGGTCCATGCTGAGCGCACTTCCGGCGAGATTTCCGCTGGATAAACGGATATTTGTTCCGTTCTCGCTGACAACAACACTTTCTTTATCGGTAAAAGGATATTCACCATCCGGCAAACCGGAAGGGCGAATGGTATCCGTAATTAAAATCACCTTTTCCTTCCCTTTCGCCAGCCAGGCAAGTTTCTGTGCGGCCGGGTGGGAATGAACGTTGTCACAGATCAGTTCACAGGAATATTCCGGAATCGTCAGCGCGCCGCCGATTGTTCCGGGTTCCCGATGAGAAAAAGCGCCCATACCGTTGAACAAATGTGTGACCACAGAATAGCCGTAATCCACCGCCCGGAGCAGCTGAGCATACGTGGCGTTGGAATGCCCCGCCGCCACGGTAATCCCTTCCGTGACGAAGATTTCAGCCGCAGAAAGATTTTCCTCATACTCCGGCGCCATGGAAATCTGTTTGATCACGCCCGCCTTCAGATAATCGATGATTTCACTTTTCTGTGCCCTGCGGATGTAATCCGGATCCTGCGCGCCCGCCTTGACCGGATTAAAATAAGGGCCTTCCAGATGAACGCCAAGAATCTTTGCGCCGTCTTCCCGAACTCCAACCAAAGCGGTGGTTGCCTCGATCGCGCGGAGTATGTTTTCTTTCGAATCGGTCAGCGTTGTCGGCACAAACGATGTGACGCCGTGTTCCGCGTTGCGTTTTGCCATCGCCGCTGCGGATCGGCATCCATGGTACAGAAACCAAGGCTGCCGTGTGTATGAAGATCAATAAATCCCGGCAGCAGCAGCCTGCCGCCGCCGTCGATCACATGAGGACAACTTTTTTCGAGGTCCTGCGGGGGTTCCCCCTTCTGGAAAGTTATGATTCTGTTGTTATCCACCAACAACCAGCCGAGAAAAGCAGGAAGTGCCGGCGTGTAAATTTTGGCATTTTTTATAAGTTTCTTTTCCATCTGTGAAATCCTTCCCAAATCTGTGATATTCAATTATAATATGATCTACGAAATTTCGTCATTTAACGGCTATTGAGATCTTCTATATCCTATGGTTTATGGAGAACCATAAACTGAATTAATTATTCGTTATATTTTACTTCAATCTACGATTAGACTGCATGGAGAAAGATTGTGGAGAATAAATCCAAACCGCAGGTTCGGATGCTGCCCTCCGAACACTACGCGAAATTAGACGCGTATATTGATTCTTTTCATATTGACCCTCATGACGACCGCAGGAAAGATGTTCTGATCCAGGTCCTTCATAAGGCGCAGGATATCTTCGGCTATCTGCCCGAAGAACTGCAGGTTTATATCGCCGGCCGTTTTTCAATTTCGCCCGCTGAAGTTTCCGGGGTCGTCAGTTTCTATAACCTCTTCACGACCACTCCGAGAGGAAAAGTCCGGATCAACGTCTGCATGGGAACGGCATGCTATGTAAACGGAGCCGAAAAAGTGCTGGAAGCTTTTGAACGAAAACTCGGGATTAAGTCCGGAGAAGTGACGGAAGACGGTAAGTTCTCCATTGAAAGTTTGCGCTGCCTCGGCGCGTGCGGACTGGCGCCGGTAGTAACGATCAATGATAAAGTTTATGGTCAGGTTCAGGTGGAGAAAATTGAATCGATTCTTGAGCACTATCTGACGGAGACCGGCAATGAGGAGACTTCCGATGGAAAGAATTAATTCTTATCCGGCATTAACCGAGACGTTTAAAAAGTTCGAACCGCTTTTAGACAGCCGGGTTCATACCGGGATCCGGGAAGGCGTCAAACGGATGATCCTGGTCTGCGGCGGAACAGGATGCCATGCATCAGACAGTGAGCATCTGCTGGCAAATTTTTCGGCGCTGATCGCCGAAAAAGGGTTGGAAGACATTGTCGCGGTATCCAATACAGGCTGTTTTGGTTTCTGCGCCAAAGGGCCGATTGTCAAGGTTTTTCCGGATGACGTGTTTTATGTCCAGGTGAAACCGGAAGACGCAGTAGACATTATCAATCTGCATATTATCGCAAACCAGGTTGTCGAACATCTGCTGTATGAAGAACCGGTCTCGAAGCAGAAGATCAAAACGCTGCATGAGATTCCTTTTTACCGGAATCAGAAAAGAATTGCCCTGCGGAACTGCGGGATGATCAATCCGGAAAAAATCGAAGAATATATCGCTTCAGGCGGATATCTGGCATTGGGCCGGGCTCTGACCGAAATGACGCCTGAGGCCGTCATCGAGGAAATGAAACGTTCCGGGTTGCGCGGACGTGGCGGCGCAGGTTTTTCCACCGGGAAGAAATGGGAATTTGGCCGTTCCTATCCATCGGATGAAAAATTTGTAATCTGCAACGCGGATGAAGGCGACCCCGGCGCTTTTATGGACCGCTCCATTCTGGAGGGTGATTCCCACAGCATTTTGGAGGGAATGGCGTTAGCCGGATATGCGATCGGCGCACATCAGGGATATATCTATGTCCGGGCTGAGTATCCGCTTGCAGTAAAACGGCTGGAAAATGCGATTCAACAGGCGCGCAGCTATGGGCTGCTCGGCAGGAATATCCTGGGCACCGAATTCCATTTTGACGTGGATATCCGGCTGGGCGCGGGCGCTTTTGTCTGCGGTGAAGAGACAGCGCTGATCAATTCGATCCAGGGCGAACGCGGTGAACCGCATACAAAACCGCCGTTTCCGGCCCAGAGCGGACTTTGGGGAAAACCAACCGTCGTCAATAACGTGGAGACACTGGCCAATGTTCCGATCATCCTGCTAAAAGGCGCGGATTGGTTCAACTCGATCGGCACGGGAACTTCCAAAGGCACCAAGGTCTTTGCGCTTGCCGGCCAGATTAATAATGTGGGACTGGTTGAAGTCCCGATGGGGACAACCCTGCGCGAGATCATTTATGACACGGGCGGCGGAATAAAAGGCGGACTGGAATTCAAAGCCGCCCAAACCGGCGGCCCTTCCGGCGGGTGTATTCCTTCCCAATATCTGGACACCCCGATTGACTACGAATCCCTTAACGCGATCGGTTCAATGATGGGCTCCGGCGGTTTGATCGTGATGAGCGAAAAAGACTGCATGGTAAACATCGCAAAATTTTATCTCGAGTTCATTGTGGATGAATCCTGCGGCCGCTGCGTGCCCTGCCGGATCGGCACAAAACGTCTTCATGAAATCTTAACCGCGATCACCGAAGGCCGGAGCACTGACGCGGATCTGGTCGAACTGGACGAACTTGCCAATGTCATCAAGGATACGGCCTTATGCGGCCTGGGCCAGAGCGCGCCGAACCCGGTGCTGAGTACGATCAAGTATTTCTCAGACGAATACCGGGCGCATATCCAAGAGAAGCATTGCCCGTCAGGCGTTTGCAAGTCGCTGGTGCAATATGAGATCCTCGTTGAAAAATGCATCGGCTGTACGGCCTGCGCCAACAACTGTCCGGTAGGCTGTATCTCGGGTGTGGTCAAAAAACCGCACAGTATCGATCAATCCCGCTGCATCCGATGCGGCGTATGCTATTCGAAGTGTAAATTCAAGGCAATCGTCAAACACTGATAGGAGAACGACCGTGGTTAATTTGATCATCGATAACAGATCTGTCACCGTTGAAGACGGTACGACAATTTTGGATGCCGCAAGAAAGATAAATATCAAAATCCCGACCCTTTGCTATCTGGACCTGGGGAAACTGAAAATGCTCAACAAAGTGTCCTCCTGCCGGATTTGCTCGGTGGAAGTGGAAGGCAGAAGAAATCTGGCGCCCTCCTGTTCCACGCCGGTAACCGAAGGGATGAAGGTAAAGACAAATTCAAAGCGGGTGCTTTTTGCCCGCCGCAAAATTCTGGAACTGCTGCTCTCCAACCATCCGTTTGATTGCCTGCTCTGCTCAAAATCAACCGATTGCGAGCTGCAGTCGCTGGCAGTCGAATTCGGCATTGAAACACAGCACTATCACGGCGAAAAATCATCTTTTCCGATCGATATCTCCAGCCGGGCGCTGCGCCGCGATCCGGAGAAGTGCATCATGTGCCGGCGGTGCGAGACCATGTGCAATGAAGTGCAGACAGTCAAAGCTTTAACCGCTTTCGGACGGGGCTTCAATACCGTTGTTGCGCCGGCCGAAATGCAGCCGCTGGTCAATTCCAATTGTGTTTATTGCGGACAGTGCGTCAGCGTCTGCCCTACCGGCGCTTTGACCGGTGTCGGCTATATCAAGGAAACCTGGGCCGCTTTGTTCGACCCGACGAAGACAGTCGTTGTTCAGGTTGCGCCGGCCATCCGGGCGGCGATCGGTGAAGAATTCGGCATAGCGGAAGGCGTACCGGTGACCGGCAAGTTGGCCGCCGGACTGCGGCGGCTCGGCTTCAATGCCGTATTTGATACCACTTTCGGCGCGGATCTCACCATTATGGAAGAAGCGCGGGAGATTGTCGAACGGGTCACGAAAAATAAGAATCTGCCGATCCTTACTTCCTGCTGTCCGGGCTGGATCAATTTCCTCGAGTTTCACTTCCCGGATCTGAAATATATGCCTTCCACCAGTAAATCGCCGCATCAGATGATGGGGACGGTGATCAAGACTTTCTATGCCCGGAAATTAGGCGTACAGCCGTCGGATGTGGTTGTGGTCTCCGTGATGCCCTGCATTGCAAAAAAATACGAAGCGGCACAGCCCGAACATGAAACCGGCGGCGTAAGGGATGTCGATTATGTGATCACAACCCGCGAACTGGCGAAGATGTTCAAAGAAGGCGGGATTGACCTGCGGTATATGGATGACGAAGATTTCGACGATCCGCTGGGCGAATCCACCGGTGCAGGTGTTATTTTCGGAGCGACCGGCGGTGTGCTGGAAGCTGCCCTGCGGACAGTTTACGAAGAGGTTACCGGCAAAACGCTGGACAATGTCAACTTCGAAGCCATTCGCGGCCTGAACGGTGTGAAAGAAGCCGCCATCGACCTCAACGGCAGAATCGTCCGGGTGGCGGCGGCCTCCGGACTGGGAAATGTGCGGCAAATCCTCGAAAAGATTCAAGAAGGAAGCTCCCAATATGATGTGATCGAAATCATGGCCTGCCCGGGCGGCTGCGTCAACGGCGGCGGACAGCCCTTCTGCGAGGACCGGGAAGAGCGAATCGAAAAACGTATGAAGGCGCTCTATTCGATTGACAGCAATGCGGAGATCCGGAAATCGCATGAAAATCCGTCGATTAAAAAGCTTTACGCCGAATTCTTTGGCGAACCGGGCAGCGAAAAAGCGCATGAATTGTTGCATACCGAATACTGGATGTAATCAGGCGCAGCAATCCGGATAATTATCGATTTGTGAAAAGCATGCCGTTCCATTGATTTGCCCG
>CALAEB010000612.1 GCA_937890875.1 uncultured Anaerolineaceae bacterium
TTCTCGGGGAGCGTGGATTGAAATTTCCAGTGCCGCGATCAGCCCTAAAATATCAGGCGTCGCTCCTTTCTCGGGGAGCGTGGATTGAAATCTAGAATCTGTCTGACTTCATTCGAAGACAATATGTCGCTCCCTTCTCGGGAGCGGGCAAAAAAAATAAAAACAAAAAAATATCAAAAGGAGCAGAAAATGAACAATCCAAAATATTCAGAGGAATTCAAAAGAAGTCTGGTTATACTGCATCAAAATGGCAAAAGCCTAACAGAGCTGAGACGAGACTACGGCGTATCGACAAGTACACTGTCAAGATGGATAAAATCGTATTCGGGAGTGCCACCAAAAAACGGAAGCATCACAATGACGAAGCAAATTAAAGCGCTGAAGAAACGGAATGCCCAACTGGAGGAAGAAAATACCATTCTAAAAAAAGCGATTGCTATATTCACGCCCCAACCCAGTTAAGAATAAAAAGTTGCATACTTCATGCAAATTGGCAAGGATTACGACCTATTGCAAATGGACCGTATACCCATATTGGAGATGTTTCCTTGTTCCCTGTTTACTTGCGCGTGTCGCACGTAAATTTAATAAATCCCGAAAAATATTTTCCTGAAGTTTACAAGTTATACCCTCTTTTAATAAATTGGATCGATATGATTTTTCATAGGAACTAAATTATTATTTGGAGGAGTTTTTTCATGAAAAAGTTCTCGAGAGTGTTTTTTGTATTAATGGCATTCGCCTTGTTGGTTGCGAGCTTCCCTGTTTTCGCTCAGGATACTGCTGAAGCGGAACAGCCGGCTCCCAAAGCGGTCATTTTCCCTGTGGATCGGGCCAGCATCTTAGCCGGCGCGATCTTTGATCTGAAAGTCGAAATCAACGATCTGCCGTCCGAACCCACTGAATTCAATGTCACAATTCAGGACACTGACGTTGACACCTTCTTCGGCAAGGAACCCACCATTGCCCCGAGCCACCTGAACGGTCAGTACAAACTGTGGGAAGCTGTTTCCCTGAACGAAGCCGGTGACTACACCGTCTCTGTCGAAGCCAAAGGTGAAGGCTGGGAAGTTTCCAAAACCGTTGCGTATAATGTTCGCCAGGCTGAAGCCGGCACCGCCAAAAATGTCATCCTGATCATCGGTGACGGTATGGCGCTTCCCACCCGGACTGCGGCCCGCATCGTCTCCAAAAACCTGACCGAAGGTAAATTCAATGGTCTGCTGGAAATGGACGACATGGATCAGGTTACCCTGGTGACGACCTCCGGTCTGAACTCCCTTGTGACCGACTCCGCCAACAGCGCTTCCGCGTATGCCACCGGCCACAAAACCTCCAACAACGCCATGGGTATTTACACCTTCGATCCGAATGTTCCGGATCAGGTTGGCGCGAAAGTTGAAAACATCATTGAACTGGCCAAAAAAGCCGGCAAATCCACTGGTCTCGTAACCACTTCCGAAATCACCGATGCCACGCCTTCCGCCATGTTCGTGCACATTCTCAAACGCTCCAACATGCAGGACATCACCGAACAGATGTTCAATTCTACCCAGCGCCCGGACGTCATCATGGGTGGTGGCGCGCAGTGGTTCTGGCCCCAGTCGGTTACCGGCTCCAAACGCACTGACGAACGCGATCTGATCGCCGATTTCGAAGCCGAAGGCTATACCTTCGTCGGCAACGCTGAAGAACTGGCTGCTGTTGACGCTGCGAACACCGATGCGCTGCTCGGTCTGTTCCACAACAGCACCATGAACGTTTATATCGACAAAGCGATCGAGAAAAACCCCGACGTTTTGAAAAACTACCCCGATCAGCCGATGCTCTATGACATGGCTCAAACTGCGATCGACATCCTGAGCAAAAACGAAAACGGCTTCTTCCTGATGATCGAAGGCGCTTCCATTGACAAACAGGAACATGCGATGGAATGGGAACGTGCTGTATGGGATACCATCGAAATGGACAAAGCCGTCGGCCTTGCCAAGCAGTATGCTGACGAACATGGCGACACCCTGGTGATCGTCGTTGCCGACCATTCACACTCCGTTTCGGTCTATGGTACCGTTGATTACAGCAAGAGCGGCCGCAATGCAGTTCGCACCTACGAAAAAGCCGAATTTCCGACCTACGTCGATCATGACGGTGACGGTTTCCCGGATAGCGGCGAAGATGCTGACGGCGACGGCAAATTTGACCAGGTCGTAGCCACTGATATCGCGATTGCCTGGGGTTGGGGCAATCACCCGGATTATGTCGAGGACTTCAAATATTCATCCAAACCCGGCAGCCCTGCCACTTCGATTGACGGCGTTGCGGTTGCCAACTTCGAAGGTGCCAGCAACGGTGGTGTCTTCATCACCGGCAACCTCCCGGTTGGCGATACACAGGAAGTTCACTCGGCCGATGATATTCCGCTCACTGCTTATGGTGTCGGTTCTGAATATTTCGACAAAGCAATTATCGATAACACCGAAGTATTCTTTGGCATGATCAACGCTCTGGGTCTGGATCCTACAGCCTTAAACTAATCAACAAGGATCAATATCCCGATGGCAGCCAAGACACCCAAAAGATTGGTCATACCAATCCTGCTTTTCTGTGTTGCTTTGCTGTTGTCCGGGTGTGCTGAAAAAGTTCAGACCGTTCTGGAAACCCCGGAGCGGTCTGAATTTACTACTGTCGATAACGGTGCTTCCGAAAGTGATATTGACAACAAAGGTGATGAGATAAAGAAAGATATTTTACCTGTGGTCACTGTGCCGGAAAGTTCCGAAACAATAGCTCTCAGCACTGCCGAGACTGGCAGCGAAAATGACGACCAGGCAGGAAAAATCGAAGAAACAGTTGTTGCAGATGCAACAAAGACTGAAAAAAACGCCTCGAACGAGAAACCGGCTGGCGGCAGTACCGCAACAACCGGGGCTTCACTAAACGAGACTGTTACTGAAACAGTTCAGTCCGGCAGCGGCAAAAGCGAAAATCCGAAAGCAGCTGCGGTAAAAGACAGTGAAGCTCCTGTGGAAATCAAGTTTGCCGAAATGTACGGCAAAAGCAGTTCCAGAGGCTTGCAGTTTTCAGAGAAGATGAAAAGCTTGGACGGTAAAAAAGTGTTCATGACCGGATATATGGCGCCTCCTTTAAAGCCATCATTAACATTTTTTGTTCTGACCAGAATGCCAATGGCAATCTGTCCGTTTTGTGATTCGGACGCGAGTTGGCCGGAAGATATCGTTTTAATTTATATGCCGAAGGGGCAGAGCGGGACACCTTCGGATTCCGTATTGCGGGTTACCGGTACGCTTGAATTGGGAAGCCATACCGATCCGGATACGGGATTTGTCAGTCAGGCAAGAATATATTCGGACACCGTCGAAACGATGAGGTGATTGCGTTGATAAAAGTCAGAGACGTTCAAAAAAAATATGCCAATCCGGATGGCGGCGAAATCACAGCACTTTGGTTGGATAAGCTGGATATTG
>CALAEB010000613.1 GCA_937890875.1 uncultured Anaerolineaceae bacterium
GCCGCTGGATCACAGGAATTTGCCGCAGCCGGGCAAGCGCCAACAGCGGCAGATAGCGTCTCGGCGCGCCGATGATCAAAAACGCGCCGATATCTTTCCGGCGCGGATCAAAATGGACCGGGATCCCCATCTTTTCCGCCTGGCTGACGAACCGCTTCTGAAATGTGGCCGGACCTCCCAAAGAGGTAATTTTGGGCAGTAAACAGATGGATTTTTTGCTCATCTAATTTCCTTTAAACCAGTTCCAGGTTTCTTCCAAAGATACCCGAAGGTCTCGAGCCGGCGGCAAACGCAGCGCTAACCGGGCTTTCCGTATATCATAATAAAAAAAATGTCCGGCAAATTGAAAAAGATTGGCTTCCATACTACCGATGTTGGCCGGATTGCTTTTGCTGTTCAAAAAGTTAAAAATACCCTTCGATAACCGGTTTGACAAGACCAGCTTCGGTACCCGGAATCCCGCAATTTCGCTCATCATGGTATACAGATCATCAAAGGAGATATTCCTCCCGCCCAGAATATACCGTTCGCCGCTTTTCCCGAGTTCCGCCGCCTGAATCATACCGTTCACCACATCCTGTACGTGAACCAGGTTCACACCGCCATCCACTAAAAAGAAAGGCGGTTTTTTCTTCATGCGGACGAGAAATGAGTTGGTCCGCCGATAATGATCGCCCGGGCCAATCACAAAAGTCGGATTCAGAATAACGGCATCCAGGCCATGCGCGGAAGCCAGCTGGACTTCCCGTTCCGCCAGATATTTCGACCAGGCATATGGCCATCGATCCGCGGAAAAGTTCCAAACGTGCTCCTCCGTCATCAGACCGGAAGCAGACGCCCCCGGAGAACCTTCAGGCACGCCCAACGTGAAAGCGGTGCTGACCAGAATCACCCTTCTGACGTCATTGCGGATAGCCGCCTGAAAAACTCGCCGTGTGCCGGCAATGTTGATATCCATCATGCGGCTCTTGTTCCGCCCGGCCGCCATTTGCGCTCCCAGATGAAAAACAAGTTCCGGTTTTTCCGCAAACGCGTCCTCAATCGAAGCTGCGTCACACAAGTCCCCAATCCGGTGACTCACCGGAAGATTTTCGATCTCTTTCAGGATACTCAGCGGACGGCGAAACGCGATCACTTCAATATCCTGCGCACATAACGCCCGGCATAATGCCGAGCCGATAAATCCGGTAGCGCCGGTGACCAAAACCTTCATAGACTTACGCCTTTGACGGAACTCAGAACGCCTCCGCCCAGACTTTGACCGAGTGGATGGGGTCCGACAGCGAATAGACCGTCAGATCGTAAGCCGGCTGCGGGACGCCGTGCCAGGCGCGAACGCCGACCGGACTGCCGTCAGCCCGGTAAGCCGCCGCAAACAGATTGATCTCCTTTTCGGCCAAAGACCCATATCCATCCAGGGCCACATGAACCGCCGCGCTCAGGCCATCCCCCACAACCGTTGAAGAATATATCCATTCCGTGTCCGGTATCCGGAACGAATTGACCGTTTCCTCGTAGAGGTCAAAATCCAGAACAGAGAGCTCAATTGTGAATGAAGTGAACGTAGTGGACGGCTCCGTTAAATGAAACAGGACAGGAAGTTCTTCGCCCGGAAGCAGCTGGCTCATTGACAATCCGGAAAAGGCTTCCATATGCCGGCCGGATCCGTCAGCCAGGTCAATTTTCAATGAGAGATTGGTCACAGCCCGATCCCCCGGATTGTGCACCCGGGAGATACAGCTGACACGCTGTGAGGGTAAAACGAAACATTCGGTTCCAACCTCTTGGACATATGCGGAATACAATTCCTGAAGAAAGTCGTTATAAGCTGTTTCATCGCTTGGCGGGATAATTAACGCATCCCCAATATGCAGCAGCAGCGGATCCACGCCGGGATTGGCCGCCGCCAGTTGGTCAACAGTAAGTCCGTTCTCAAAGGCGATCACGGAAAAAGTGTCTCCCTTTTCAACAATATAAGTTTCTGCAGCGACCGGATGAATATGGATCAGGAGAAACAGAAAAAGAACAATCGCTTGAAACGGCTTCATGCGATTGATGGTACCACAATTTTTCGCGCTGTTTTCTGCGGCTGCAACAACAGGAATCCAAAATTTGAACATCCGGGAATTATCTCACCGGTTTATTCGAGGCAGTCCCCCTTATTTCGAATCGCTGCCGCAATATAACAGCCGGTGAGGGCGGATTGCCGTCCAATCCGCAATAGGGCGTTCCTTCCGAACAAAAGCGGAAAGTTTGCGGTTCTCTTTTTTTCCGCGGAGCCAAAAAAGAAATCCACCGTTTTTGCCGTGTTTTCCACGAAATCGGGAGATACAGCCAAAGCGGTGGATTTCGATAAAGTGTTTCGATTTTTATTGCGAAACGCTAAAGTTCTGAAGAATTCGTGACAGAAGCCGGCAATTCTGTCCCTGCGATCAAACCATCCACCCACCATATGTTGGATCCGGCATCATGAATTTCCAAACCGGCATAAACAGTATCCTCAGAAAGCGGATATAACAGCGCGGACTCCGCATCGCATAAATCGTTAACCATCCCGCGGACCGCGATTTTTGTCTGCGGCGGAATCCGCAGCCACCACAGGCCGTTTTCTTCATAACAATTGTCGCCGGCGGCCCGGTCCTGATCACAAAAACGATAATTCAGCGTCCTGAATTTGGAATTATCGGAAATCACGGCCCAGGCATAATGCCGGAAGCCGGAGATTTCACAGTCTTCATACAAATAACTGCATCCGATATCCCATCGGGAATTATTCAGCTGAATCCAGCTCGGCAGTTCCACCACATTGGTGTACAAAAGATCCGTGTTTTCCACAATAAAGAAATAATTCATCGAACAAACATCTTCTCCACTTGGATCGATAAAATAACCGCCCTCCACCCGATTATTGTTGGCTAATTCCGGAAATTCCAGCGCGCCGCAGATATCTCCTTCTTCAAATAAGTTTCCGGTTACGGTTTTCCGCTTATTGTTGATCTGTATATCGATCGAAACCGGCATTTCACCGGTGAGTTCCTCCGCGTCATTTTCCCTCGACAAGGCATGGGGAAAATTGACGATTTTGCCTCGGATTGAAACGGCGCTTCTTTTGGGCAGCAGCAGCACGTTATTTTCCGTCTCGCAGCTCGTCCCTGCATTCGCATCCGCATAATTCTCCGGCTGCCAAAGGGCTACCGGAACATCCTTACAAAGGAAACTCTCATCAACGTAATAGTACCTTCCGTGAATTTTTGCTCTCCTCGGCAGCGTGACCGTCGCGTCTTCACTCGATTCGTTAACCAAAAGGAGATAAAAAAAGGCGTCCGTTGAGCAGATTTCAAAAGATCCGGTTGTGGTCGCATAAGGAATATAAGCCGGTCCAATCGGGCCATCCGCTCCGGCTTCACGAATATCATCAATGACATTTTCTCCTGATTTTTGATCCGTGGTATACTGTTGCGGGTCGGTGGTTTCAGTCTGAGCTGAGACAGATGTAAACAGCAAACAACATAGAGTCACAATGACTCCGATTGTGCCTTTTAAGTATTGATTCATTGCCAGGTCTCCTTCTCTGCGCCATCTTTTTAGCAATTACCATACACACAATATCACGTGCATGTTCCATGCCAATGAAATCCATTTGCAAATTCCGAGCACCCGTCGGTGTACTGCTGTAAGCGCCGCCATATTCATTGCTAAGGGCAGTCCCGAAATATAGAAAATGCATCCGGCAGGATATCCCAGCCGTGTTTTTAACCTAAAACAAAATATTCATGATAAAATAACGCGGACAAGCCCCCATCGTCTAGCGGCCCAGGACGTGGCCCTCTCAAGGCCAAAACGAGGATTCGAATTCCTCTGGGGGCACTTCTTTTTTAAGGCGCCCCGCTATTCCCCGTATCGATCAAAACACATATTTTCAGAAAGGCCCCATCGATCAGGAGCAGCCTTTTCTGCACAGGAATCACTGCGCATCTCCCAACAAGTCTCTCTCTCAACTCCATAGCCCAAGCCGGAAGAAGAATATCCGCGGCGAAAATTTTGTAATTTTTTTCACAACAGTTTCCGATTTTTATAATATGCTTATCACGCTATTCAACTTTTGAATAAGTCCACTTAGGAGTTTTTGAATGAAAAAAGTACAGGTTATCACAGGCGGCGGCAGCGGAATGGGCCTAGAAGCCGCAAAGGTTCTGGGAACGCAAGGCCCGGTTTTGATCGGAGGAAGAACCGAGAAAAAACTTGAAAACGCTTTACAGGAATTAAAAGCGTCAGGCATTGAAGCCGTGGCAATGGCTTGTGACGTATCGAATAAAGATTCGGTCGCCGCATTTGCTGACAAAGCATCCGAAATGGGTGAGATCGGAAATGTTATCCACAGCGCGGGTGTTTCGCCCGCCATGGCAGACGCCGAATCAATCCTGCGGATTAATATGGTGGGGACAGTAAACGTTGTGGAAGCTTTTTATCCGCCGATGAAGCAAGGATCCGTTTTGGTAAACGTTGCGTCGATGGCAGGGTATTTTCTTCAGATGAACGAACAGTTGAAAACAGCGTTCGCCGACCCATCCAGCCCGGAACTCATCGCAAGAACGTTGCCGCTGGCTCCTGATGCCAACAACGCATATCCCCTTTCCAAACGTTTTGTCATCCATTACACTTCACGCAACGTCCTCCGTTTTGCCCAAAAAGGCGCAAGAATTGTGAGCATTTCCCCGGGCACCTTTGAAACCCCGATGATCGCGTCCGAGCGCCAGTCTTCAACCGTCGAAGGTATTATCAAATCAACACCGGTTGGACGCGTCGGCGATCCCAGGGAAATTGCCTGGCTCATCGAATTCCTCTGCAGCGAGAAAGCGGCGTTTATCACCGGCACCGACATTTTGATTGACGGCGGATTCACCCAATTGGCCGCGCGCGATCAAATTCAATAGTTAATTCTGGTATTTAAAAGCTGCATTTTCTTGTCAAAAAAAGGAAAATGCAGCTTTTGATTGCGAATAGCGAAATAGATATCCGCTGCTTATCCATCAGATAACTTCGAATAAAGATCCGGTTTCTATCCTGCTCCTGAGCTCTTTTATTTTCCGCTCAATCTTCTGAATAACCTTTATATATTCCTCATCGTCTTTCCCGCTTGGATCGTCCAGATCCCAATCTTCCCGGTGTCTGGAAGGCAAATATGGGCAGACAACGTTGCATCCCATGGTAACGACAACATCAACCGGAGGAATCTCCGAAAGCAGCTTGGGGCGCTGCGTTTTCTCCATGTCAATCCCGTACCGTTGTTTCATCAAGCGAACGGCATCCTGATTGATTTGCGGTTTGGTTTCCGTTCCTGCCGAATAGCTTTCAAAGACGTCAGCGGCAAAATGCTTCCCGAACGCCTCCGCGATCTGTGACCGGCAGGCATTATGCACACAAATAAAAGCGACCTTGATCATGGATTGGGACCTTTCTTTCAACGCAATGCCCGGCGGCAATTCAAAATTTCAGCAGCCGGAACATTTTTACAGCGATTTTGTCAGCTTTGCGGCTTTTTCCCGAAAACAGACCACAAGGCAATGCCATTCAGAATGATTGTAACGATAAGCAACAGCAGAGAGACCCGCGCAACCGCCTCAGAAGTATCCAGAAGCGCAGACCAATCCTCGATTTTTACCAGATAATCGCTGTAAAAAATCTGCATACATAACGAGATCGCGCAGGCGGACAGACTACCCGCACAAAGAAGCGCGCAGGCTTTAGCTCCGATCTTCCCGGGTCGCACAAGAATAATCACCGGGAGTATCCAGGCAATCAACCCCAGGATAAGGCTCCACAAATTTAGCCGCCACATAGCTTGAACCTCCATCACACCATTATTGTTTATTCCTTCGGACCACACGCAACCTTTTTTCAATCCGGCGGCGCAAGCAGGAATTCTTTTTTCTCAAGCAAAAAAGCTTTTATAACAGCAATTCGATTTCTATGGTCACCGTTCCTCCACAGCCATGCGGAGATGGGCAATGACCCCAACCAGCAACAGCAGCGCGACGGCTGTCTTTTCAAAAACGGTGCCGAGCAGCTGCTGGAAAAAGCCCACCGTCCATAACGCCACGAAAACCCAGCAAATTACAGTGATCACTTTTTTTCCGTTATTCCGGATGATCCGGCTGGCGAACAGTGTAAACAGAAGACCTGCCACCGCGATGAGCATGTTGGACACGGACAGCGGAAGCTGCGCCGCAAGCGATTCCGACCGACCGCCATTCACCCATTGGTAAGGCAGGATGCCGGTCAGCACTAATATATGGAGCAGGATGGTTAACAAATAAAAAACGATTGCCATGATTCCGGCTGTTTTTAAGTTGATTTTACGGATTGCATTGAGCATGGTTTCACCCTGTAACATTCATGGAACTTGAATCGGCCGGATGATTCCTGATAAGCGGCCTGAAATCCAAATTCCGATTTTGCATAATATTCAATTTCTTTTTTCAAGTTTAGCATAGGATGAAAAAGAGGCTGATTCCGTACCGGCAAAACGGTATGCGGCGTTCTTGCGGCAAGGCACATTTCAGGAAACAGGATCCGCCCCGGGTTCGGTCCCGGTTATGCACGAAAGGTCTGCTTGCCGTGAGCTCCGCTTTTCCAATAGATGAAAAGGACGATCAGGAATGAGAAAGTCTGCGCTATGGCAATAAACGTGACATTTGAATTTCTGATCGCCGGGCTGTTGTCTGTGTCCTTAATTGCAGTGCCGATCAAAATCTGCAGCACGCCTGCTTTTGGGCTCGATGCAAAAGCAGGCGTGCTGCAGAAGTTTTTTCCATCCTTCGATTTTTCGATAAATGCGCTTATCAATGAGGGGATAACAATTTCAGACCGATGATCCCCATGATGATCAGACTGACACAAATAATTTGCAGGACGCTGATGGTTTCGCGAAACAGCAGAATGCCCAAAATAACCGTTCCTGTCGTGCCGATCCCCGTCCATATCGCATACGCGGTACCCAATGGGAGCGATTTTAAGGATAACGACAAAAAATAGAAACTGACCACCATTCCCGCCACCGTCAGGATACTGGGTACCAGTTTCGTAAATCCATTTGAAAGTTTC
>CALAEB010000614.1 GCA_937890875.1 uncultured Anaerolineaceae bacterium
GATCCCATCCTCTCTCCAATTGGAAAGAGGATGGGATCCCCTTCAGAATCGTCAGGGACAACATTTTTGAGATGAAAAGAGTTGCCGCTACCCCTAACAGGATGACACCCGTCAGCAGGAGCGTGGAAGTAACCGAACTGAACGCCCCGCCCACAGTGCCTGCAAAAAACATGGTGATGACTGCGATCAGTGTCGGAAACCTGCCGTTACAAGGAACAAAATTGTTAGTCAGGATGGCGATCAGGCGTTCGCGGGGAGAATCGATAATCCTGCAGCCAATAACGCCACAGGCGTTACAGCCGAACCCCATACACATGGTCAGCGCCTGTTTGCCGTGGGCATGTGCTTTTCTGAAAAAGTTATCCAGATTAAACGCCACACGGGGAAGATATCCCAGGTCTTCGAGCAGTGTAAACAATGGGAAAAAGATGGCCATGGGCGGCAGCATGACGGATATGACCCACGCCAGCGTCTTATAGACGCCGTCAACCAGAAGGCCGGAAAGCCACGCCGGGGCCGAAATCCACGCAAAGAATCTGTTGAGCGGATCAATCAGCGAAAAAAGCCCGTCCGCCAGCAGAGACGACGGCACATTGGCTCCGGTGATCGTAAACCAAAAAATTCCAAACAACATGAGAATCATAATGGGAATGCCCGTAAGCTTCGAGGTTAGGATCTTATCAATTTTGCGGTCGCGCGCATGGTATTGTTTGTCTTCAAAGGTTATCGCTTCATGACTGATATTTTCGCACGTCCTTACGATTTCGGTAACCACCCGATCTCTAAAAACATTTTGTGAGATGCCATGCTGCGCCAGTAATTCTTTTGCTTCCATCAACCGCTTGGCTATTACTTTGTCTTCCAGAATGTCATACCTCAGATATTCAGAGAGGGAAGCCAAAAGGCTCTTATCGTTATCCAAAAGCCTGAGTGAGGCCCACCGGCTGTTGATCCGTCCAGCCAGGACATCCCGCACAGCAGGCTCAAGAATGGAAATAGCCTGTTCAATCGCATCGCCATAAGTAATGCGCAAGGGACTTAAGCTCGCCACATCTCCTGCGGTCCGACTGACGGAATCCATCAGCGCATCCAAACCTTTGCCGCTTCTGGCGCTGGTTCCTACAACCGGGATCCCCAATCTTGCGGACAAGAGTTCCAGATCAATGCGTATCTTCTTCTTTTTTGCTTCATCCATGAGATTGACGCACAATATGATTTTATCGGTAATTTCCATGGCCTGAAGCACCAAATTCAGGTTCCGTTCCAAACAGGTAGCGTCAGTGACGACGATGGTGACATCCGGTTCTCCAAAGCAAATAAAATCACGCGCAATTTCTTCTTCCGTCGAGTTTGCCATCAGCGAATAAGTGCCCGGAAGATCCACCATGATGAAATTCCGGTTTTCATACCGGTATCTTCCCTGGGCGTTGACAACGGTTTTGCCAGGCCAGTTGCCCGTGTGCTGCCTTAGCCCGGTAAGGTTATTAAATACCGTACTTTTCCCCACATTGGGATTGCCCGCAAGGGCAACAATTTTATCTCCGGGAAGCCGCTTTTCAATATGTAGACCCAAACAACCGCATCCATCGGCTTCTGCTGATTTAATTAACGTGCTCACAAATTCCTCCTTATCCCGCTCATTTCAAGACGGTGATACAGACGAGATTTCTTCGCATAAGTCTTCATTGGCTTCTTGCGTGATTCCATTTTCTTCCACCATGATCTTTGACGATATATCTGACCGCAGGGCGATGACCGTGCCCCGAATCAGATAAGCGATTGGATTTCCGGATGGACTTTTGTAGAGTGGCTCAATTTTTGTGCCGCTTATAATGCCGAGATCAAGGATACGTCTCCTTACGGTGCCATCCGACACAAGGGATACGACCCTTCCTGTTTTACCGATGGGTAACTGATTCAAGGGTAATTGATTGTTTTTCATCGCGATACCTCCTCTATTTTTCAAACAGTGGCAAAACTTATTTCCTACGCTTAATCAATATCGGTCGGACAAGCAATCTGATAACTAATCTGAATCCGATCGTCATTCCGGTCAAGTGTCAAAGGACTCCCTACGCATCCATCAAAACGATCGTTACTGCGCTTCCGACTTCAATTCCTGCTCCTTATAGTGCAGTCATGCAGTTCTTTTTCCTCCGTCGGCTTATGAATGCATGAAGTTTCAGCTAATCAAGCGTCTGAAGAGAACAAATGCCTATCTGCCCGTCGATTTCCTGCCTTCATATGGCTTATACTGAATTAAGTTCTCGGGCTGAGTTTGCTCGGGATTTCGGTGATAGCGGCGGAGGAGGTCTTCAGACCGCCGTCAATTTGTTTATTGCCGGCAAGCCTATAGACTTCATTTGGAGTTATCCTCCTTTCTATTTTAGGTAATCCTAAAATTTAATATATTATATGCCTAAACATTTGCTTTCGCAAGAAAGCCCAGGGGGGTGAATTTGTGAAAACCTTCTGAATATGCCGGAGAACAACAGATATCCTTTTCAGTAATTTAATGATTTTGAGACATTCTGCCCAAAGATATGCCATCCTCAACCCGTTCCGAAATACCGGCGAACCATTCTCCAAACTGCCGGAAGCGGTAAAATAAAGAAGACTGTCCAAACAGAAAACGAGGAGTAAAAATGGATCAGAAAAGAGAAAATTATATCGGGCATGAATCCCAGCTTTACGGCGTGGAGGAACACCGGCTGGTGGGAGGAAAAGGCGATGGCATGCGGCTGTTTCAGGTCCGCAACGGGCTTGGCCTTGAATTCACCGTCTCCGCGGACCGGGGCGCGGATATCGCGCGCCTGTCTTATCAGGGGCTGAATTACGGCTTTTTCCCGATCAACGGGTATATTGCTCCCGCGTATTATGATGACGCGGGGAACGGCTGGCTGAAAACCTGCAATCTGGGCTTTCTCGCCACCTGCGGATGGACGAATGTCGGCGTCCCTTCGGTGGACGCGGGTGAATCGCTGGGGCTGCACGGGAAAGCGAATAACACACCGGCCGAACATGTCTACTGGGAAAAAACCGGTGATGAATTACAAATCCACGCCACATTGCGCCATGCCGGCATGTTCGCGGAGAAACTGATCCAGCAGCGAACGATCCGCTGCTCGTTGAACGAAAACCGGATCACCGTTACCGATCAGGTGACCAATCTCGGGGATCAGCTAAGCCCGATCATGATCCTGTATCATATCAACGTCGGCTACCCGTTGCTGGATGAGGACAGTGTGCTGGACATCCGCTCGGATCAGGCCGTCCCGCGCAACGCGCACGCGAAGGAAGGGTTCGACACCCGCAACCAGGGGATCCCGCCGCAGGCCGGCTATGAAGAGATGTGTTATTACCACACTTTCACCGGCGAAGGCCTGGCGAGGATCTTCCAGCCGAAGCACAAAAAAGGTCTGGCAATCCGTTTTGATCCGAAAGTGCTGGATACGCTCATTCAATGGAAGATGATGGGCATCCGGGATTATGTTATGGGGTTAGAGCCGGGGAACTGCCACGCGGATGGGCGCGATAAGATGCGGGCGGAAGGGAAGCTGAAATTTATTCAGCCGGGAGAGACGAAGACTTTTCAGGTTGATCTGGAGATGCTGGAAGACTGGTAGGAATAAAATATCCGCAGACGTACAGTCCGCGGATGTTTTATGACACAGGTGTCAAAAGTCGAATAGATCAATTTTTGACACCCATATCACGCATTATTTCAGCAGATTACCCAAAAACTTTGAACCTTTCATCGATCGGCACAAATTCCTTTTCCTTGGGCACTCCGGTCAGCACGCCAAAGGGCATCTGTGCCAGCAATTTCCAGCTTTCCGGCAGGCCCCATGCCCTTTTGACGGCTTCGTCGATCAGCGGATTGTAATGCTGCAAGGAAGCTCCAAAACCTTCACCCTCCAGAAGATTCCAGATATTAATCTGAAGCATACCGTTAGCCTGCAGCGCCCAACCGGTGAATTGCCCTTCGTAGCTGTCAAACTGCCTGGCAAAGCTGTCGGTAACAGCGGTATCGTCAAAAAACAGAACACTGCCGTAACTGGCGGCAAAACCATTGATCTTTTCTTCCGTTTTGGCAAACCGCTCCGCAGGAACCTTCGCTCTGAGCGCGTTCATGACAATCTCCCACAATTTATCATTTTCAGGCCCCAACAGCAGAACAGCCCGCTGGCTCTGCATATTATACGCAGACGGGGTATGTTTTACAGCCGCTTCCACAAGATCCCGAACCTGATCATCACTGATGTTGGATTTTTTGCTGATTGCGTAGAAACTCCTGCGTTCTTGAATACCGGACAAAAGGTCTTTCATTGCTCTGTTTCCTTTCTCGAAACAATTCTGTATAGGATCAAAATATTCCTCGCAGTCTGTCCGGAGATGCTTTTCAGCGGAAAACTCCATAAAAACTGCGATGATAAAGTTCGTTTGTCTTTTATTTCCGTTTGGTTTGCAGTGCGATCAGGCTTAAATCTGTCTGTTTTTTCCATGCAAATCACAGAACTTGTTCCAATTATAACGAATGAAAAAAATTCCGCCCTGAAAACATGTCATGTCCGGTGATCAGTCTTTGGCGAGAAGCATGATTCAACTTTTTAAAGGCACAGGCTCGCAAGCCTCTCCCGGATTGGATTCTCCGACTTCGGACAACCGGCATCGCCATTTTCTGATCAGGAAAGACGGTACAGATAAACTATTCTCAGCCGGTTTGCTCTGTAAATCCGCAGCTGCGGATCGATATTTGCTTAATATTGTGAAATCCTGCACGGATTTGCCATTTGTTTGGGAAAAGGGGAATCTAATCTTATAATGGACGGTATCAATAGATTGCCTGAGAGGAAGGAATGCCAAAACTTAAAGTACTGAAGGCGCAGAATCCCGCAGACACGGGACGATTAAGCGCGGATGTCGTATCAGAATTAATGCATGCACAACCGAATTGTTTGCTGGGGTTAGCAACAGGGTCCACACCACTGCCGTTATACCGGGAACTGGTCCTGCGATATCAACAGGGAAGCCTGGATTTTTCAAAAGTTCGTTCAGTCAATTTAGATGAATATGTCGGTCTGCCGGCGGATGATCCGCAGAGTTACCGATATTTCATGCAGAAAAACTTGTTCCAACATATCAACATGGATCCGCGGAACGCGCGGATTCCGGATGGCATGGCCCCAGATCTGACCGCCGAGTGCGATCAATATGAAGCGCAGATCGCCGCCTGGGATGGAGTTGATTTGCAGGTATTAGGAATCGGGCTGAACGGACATATCGGATTTAATGAACCCGCGCCGATTTTTACCTGCAGAACCCACGTGACCAATCTCACAGAAAGCACACGCCAGGCAAACCAACGGTTTTTTCCGGATTCGGAACACGTTCCGCATCAGGCCATAACGATGGGGGTCGGCACGATTATGGACGCGCGGAAGATTCTGCTGATTTGCGCAGGCACAAAAAAAGCGGAAATTTTGGAAAAAGCTTTCTTCAGTCCGGTTGACCCGATGGTTCCGGCATCAGTTTTGCAGTTTCATCAGAATGTCACCGTTGTAGCGGATGAAGGAGCTTTAGCAATCATTCACCGGAAGCATCCGGATGTTCTCA
>CALAEB010000615.1 GCA_937890875.1 uncultured Anaerolineaceae bacterium
GATAAAAATTGCTGAAATTCATTGTTTTATTAAAACAAACAATAATTCGATCGTAAATTCGAATTCCTGATAAAAAAAGCCGGCTGATTACAGCCGGATCCATCTGTTTGTCAGCCGGTGATCGCTGACGCGATTGCTTGGATATGCTCGGCAGTGGAACCGCAGCAGCCGCCGACCAGCTGTGCGCCGAGCGAAAGCCATTCCGGAACACGGGCGGATAATTCCGCTGGCTGTGTTTTGTAGCAGGTCATCCCGGTCGCATCAATCTCCGGTTTTCCCGCGTTTGGTTTAAACCAGATGGGACTGTCGGTGGCTTGCCGGGCCAGCTTCAGGCACTCGGTGTTTTCGTCTAATCCTTTTCCGCAGTTAATTCCGATAATATCCGCACCCAACTCAGTGAATGTTTCTGCGAACGCAGGCACTTTCACGCCCATCATCGTTCTCACGCCCCGGTCAAAACTGAAAGAGACAACCAAAGGCAGGTTGGAAACCGAGCGGATCCCTTTCAGCGCCTGAGCCGCTTCTTCGATGCTGTACTGCGTTTCCAGAACAAGCAGATCAGCGCCGGCTTCCGTCAAATATTTTGCCTGTTCGGCATAACTGGCGTAAAATGCTTCGGCCGAGACAGGCCCGAACGGTTCCATCAGTTTTCCCGCCGGGCCCAGACTGCCCGCGACATAGACCGGGCGGTCACCGGCAGCCAAACGGACAATTTCAACTGCACGGGCGTTGATTTCGGCGATTTTCCCGGCCAGCGGCGATTCGGCCAGATGAATTGGATTTGCGCAAAATGTGGCCGTGAGAATGATTTGGGCTCCGGCGTTGATGAAATCCGCATGGATGCTCTGAATAACTTCCGGTTTTTCCAGCACCCATTGTTCGCTCAGAACGCCGGATGGCAGTCCGCAGGCTTGCGCATTGGTGCCCAAAGCTCCATCCAGAACAAATTTTTTTCCCTCGCGGAGCTCGCTTAATAGATCCATTTTCTCCATGTTGATCCTTTTACTGAAAATTGATGTGATTGCGGAATCCTGTTTGTTTTTGTTACTGTTGGCAAAATAGAAAACCGGATTATCGGAAAGTGGAATAATTGTAACGCAGGAAATCGAAATATGAAAACAGTGTTGTCAAGAAGCGCCTAATGGAAAAAAATAAAAACTTCCTAATGTTTGAAATTGTCAGGATAATCAAACGATTACGGAGGATTCCTGATAAAGCCGGTAATAATAATCGTCAACAATCAAGACAATTTTTAAATTGTAAAACTGTGGATTTATACAGAAATACAAACATGTTTCATCTCAGGGAGCTTACCTGTTTTTTTCCATTGATCTCTCTTCATCGCCAAATCCTGAAAAAACACAATAATTCGTAATTGTGGAAAATCTTTCAGCGAAACCGGAAAGCAAGGATTGTTGTTTTATGGAAGATGCAGAAACAAGACAGTTATAAGGCGCTCTTTCCATCATTTGAGTTGTTGGAAAAACCCCGCGGAAGATATAATAGAATGGATAACAAAGTTGTTCTGTTTACACTGGGCTGGAAAAAGAATCAGAACAGATTGAAATAAGTGGTATCAGCCTGCCAATTTAAATTTCGAAAAAAGAGGTAAAGCGATGTTTGACCAAATAGACCAGTTGGGAGTTAATACAATTCGGGCATTGAGTATTGATCAGATTAATAGTGCAAACTCAGGACATCCTGGAATGCCGATGGGAGCGGCTCCCATGGCTTACACACTATGGAGCAGATTTTTGAATGTAAATTTCAAAAGCCCGAAATGGGTGAACAGGGACCGGTTTGTGCTCTCCGCCGGACATGCTTCCGCGCTGCAATATAGTCTTCTTCATCTTGCCGGGTTTGACGTTACGACCGAGGATCTGAATCAGTTCCGGAAGATCGGTTCGAAAACGCCGGGCCATCCGGAATACGGGCATACCGAAGGAGTTGAAGCGACGACAGGTCCGTTGGGCCAGGGATTTGCGAATGCCGTCGGCATGGCGATGGCTGAAGCGCATCTGGCGGCTATTTACAATCAGCCAGGATTTCCGATTATTGACCATTTCACATATGTCATGTGCGGTGACGGCGATCTGATGGAGGGGATTTCGTATGAGGCTTCTTCGCTGGTCGGACACCTGAAATTAGGAAAACTGATCGTTTTATATGATTCCAATGGAATATCCCTGGACGGCCCGACAAAATTGGCGTTTACCGAAGAGATACAGAGGCGATTCGAATCTGCCGGCTGGCACTATCTTAAGGTTGAAGCCGGTGATGACTTGCAAAGGATTTCTGATGCGATCCAACAGGCAAAAAAGGATACGGAACGGCCTTCCCTGATTGAAATCAAGACAATTATCGGTGTCGGGTCGCCGAATCAGGGGACGAACAAGGTTCATGGTGCGCCGCTTGGAGAAGAAGGCAGCCGGATCGCGAAAGCGTTTCATGGCTGGGCATATCCGGATTTTACCGTTCCGGAAGAAGTGAAAGAACGGTTGGATGCGACGCTGAAAACAAGAGGTACAAAAGCAGAAGCGGATTGGAACCTTCTTTTTGAAGAATACAAAAAAGCATATCCCGAGCTGGCCCAACAACTTCTGGACGGTTTCGCGCGCCGATTGCCGGATGGCTGGGAAAATGGCCTGCCTGTTCATACGACTGACAGCAAACCGGTAGCGACAAGAAAGGCGAGCAGTATAACGATTCAGAAGATTGCGGCGGAAATCCCCGCGTTGTGGGGTGGTTCTGCAGACCTCAGTTCATCCAACAATTCCATGATCGATGGCGGCGGGAACTTTCAGGCTGATAACTACGCCGGAAGAAATATCTGGTTTGGCGTCCGGGAATTCTCGATGAGCGCAGTCATGAACGGGATTCTCTATCATGGCGGCACAATTCCGTATGTGTCGACCTTTTTTGTGTTTTCGGATTACTTCAGGCCGACAATCCGTGTGGCGGCCATGTCAAAAATTCCTGCAATCTATGTGATGACGCATGATTCAGTCGCGGTCGGTGAAGATGGCCCGACGCACGAGCCGGTGGAACACCTTGAAGCTTCCCGTGCCATACCGAACTTGCATGTCATTCGTCCGGCGGATGCCAATGAAGTTTCGGCCGCCTGGAAATTGGCTGTGGAGAGCAGGGAGACGCCGACAATGTTGGTTTTGTCACGGCAGAACTTGCCTATCGTGCCCGGTACGCATGAGATGGCGATGGAAGGCGTGTCTCATGGCGCCTATATTCTATCCCCGGCGGAAAAAGAAGAGGCCGATGGCCTTCTGATCGCCACTGGTTCCGAAGTCGGTCTCGCCATCAATGTGCAGAAGCTTCTGAAAGCGGATGGGATCGATGTTTCCGTTGTTTCTATGCCATGTCAGGAAGTCTTTGAGGCTCAAAGTCAGGAATATCAGGAAAGTGTACTGCCCGCAAATATTAAAAACCGGATGTCCATCGAGATGGGGGTAACGCGTGGATGGGCGCGGTATATTGGGTCGGATGGTATTTCGATCGGGATCGACCGGTATGGCGCTTCCGGGGATGGAAATCAGATTACGCGTGAATATGGTTTTGACGAAGGTGTGATCGCCGGGACATTCAAAGATACTTTTTATAAAAATAACTGATAAGCCTTCAATATGCTGCGATTGATGTTCAACACAATCTGAGTTGCCATATTTGTACCTGTGCTTACTGGAAATCGGAAAGCACAGGTACAAAAAAATCCTCCATTCCCGTCTCGATTTTGGCGGATTTCATATCCGATAACCTGAACAAATAAAAACTTGTAGTTCCCTCTTTTCCCATTCCGTAAAAAACAAGCGGGCCACAGATGCTTTTTGGATAGTTCAAATTGCTGAATGCATGTATATTGTAATATTTGTTTAATAGAATATGATATAATCATTTATCTTCAGGAAGCTGGGTAAGTGATTGTTCAAACGGAGTCAATTTATGCAGGAAGTTTATGATTTTTTGAGAAAATGTGAGACGTATTTTTTAACAACAATGGAAGGGGACCAACCGAGAGTCCGACCATTTGGCACGGTTGATATTTTTGAGGGTAAGCTTTATATCCAAACAGGAAAAGTAAAAAATGTTTCGAAGCAGATAAGCGAAAACCCTAAAATCGAAATCTGCGCTTTTGACGGGAATAACTGGATTCGTGTGCAGGCCATTGCTGTTGAGGATGACCGGCGTGAAGCAAAACAGCATATGTTGGATGCTTATCCGGAATTACAGGCAATGTATGCTGCGGATGATGATAATACACAAGTGCTGTACCTCAAGGATGTTGTGGCCACGATGGCTTCATTGTCTGGCGAACCAAAAATCATCCGATTCTGATTGACCGGCGTGAAACGCTCCGTTGGAAAAACAATAAAATCCCCCTTTTTGTTGGGTCGAAGTTCGAAATCCTGAGGAAAAGGCTCTGTTGTCCGCAGTGCGGATTGTGGGGTAAGTTTAAATATTAAAACGATGTCCTTGAATGAACAAGACATCGTTTTTTTTCTGCCGAATAAGAAAATCAGGCTGCAGCAATCAGTGATTTTGCCAGTGACACGGCGCGGTTGGCATCCGGAGAGTACCCGTCCGCATGGATCTCTTTTGCATACTGATCTGAAAGCGGTGCTCCGCCTACCATGATTTTGATCTGGTCACGGACACCGGCGTTTTCCAGTGCCTCGATTGTTGTCTTCATCGCAGGCATGGTGGTTGTTAACAAAGCGGACATTGCGACGATTTGCGCGCCGCTTTCTTTGACTGCCGCGACAAATTTTTCGGGCGGAACGTCGGTTCCGAGGTCAATCACTTCGAATGCCGCTCCTTCAAGCATCATGCCGACCAGATTCTTCCCGATGTCATGCAGGTCCCCCTGGACCGTACCCAGGATGACTTTTCCTGTTGCTTTGATGTCAGCCTGCTGAAGATACGGCTTCAAGACTTCCATCCCGGCTGCCATCGCGCGTGCGGCGACCAACATCTCAGGAACGAAGAATTCGCCGTCCTCAAATAATTGCCCGACTTCTGCCATCCCGTTGATCATGGCCTCGTTCAATATGGTTTCGGGTCCGATTCCTTCATCCAGCGCCTGCTGGACTTTCCCGGGAACGACTTTCTGCATACCGTCGATCACGGCTTCTTTAATTTCACTGATTCTATCTGCCATTTTAGCTGCCCTCAAAAATTTACTTTGATTGTAATGTTTCTAAATTCTATCATAAAACATTTTAACCGCGGCAAAGAACGCGTCAATGTTTTCCCATTTCGCCATCGGCGGGATGTCACAACCGGTAGAGATAACGAAGTTCGGATACCCGCCGCATTTTTCCAGCAGTTCCCGAGTCGTTTTTTGGATGGAGTCCGGTGTACCGTCGTTAATTTCCTTGCTCGGGCTGATGTTGCCCATCACGATCGTATCCTGCGGAACCTTTGTCAGCATTTCCGCCATGTCGATGTTGTTTCCGAAGTGATAGGCCGCCGCTCCGGTTGAAAGAATGGACTGGATCATTTGGATCGTGTTGTTCCCGCAGTTATGATAGATCACAATGAAATTATCGTCTTGCACTGCGTCCACAATCTTTTTTACGTAAGGCGCTGAAAACTTCTTTGCCA
>CALAEB010000616.1 GCA_937890875.1 uncultured Anaerolineaceae bacterium
TTCGATTCGGGTTCAGGCGCTTAAAATTTGAGAAATTTTTTCGAAAAAAAATAAGCTTGCGGTTCTCCTGTTTTTGCGCTTTGTGCAAAAACAGGAGAACCGCAGCGTTTTCTTTTGTAATTCGAACCGACGATTCGGGTTATAATTTATTCGACTTATGAAATTTACAGATTTCACTTATTTCTGGGGGAATTCCCGTGAGCAAAATAATCGTTGTTGCCTGCGACCATGCAGGATTTGAACTGAAAAAACACGTCATCGACGCAATTCAGCAAGCCGGATTTGGCGTGATTGACGTCGGTACGGATTCCAACCTCAGCACTGATTTTCCGGATTACGCTGTATTGGGTTCTGAAAAAATCAATAACGGGCAAGCGGATGCGGGGGTGTTCCTATGCGGCTCCGGCGTCGGCATCTGCATTGCGGCGAACAAAATCCCGGGCATCTACGCCGCGATTTGCCATGACACTTATTCCGCACATCAGGGCGTCGAGCACGACGCGATGAATGTCCTCTGTCTGGGCGCAAGAGTCATCGGGTCCGAACTGGCCAAAGAACTGGTCACGGCTTTTCTTAACGCGAAATTCAATTACCAGCCTAACCAGGTCCGCCGTTTCGAGAAGATCAAACAGATCGAACGGGGTGAATTCACACCCATCAACAAGATTGAAAAAATTGTCGAATTAGGCCAGTCCCTCTGGTATGACAGTGTCCAGCGATGCATCATTCAGAATGGAGAGCTAAAAGCGATGATCCAGCGCGGAGAAATCCGCGGCATGACCTCCAACCCCTGTTCGTTCAAAGATACAATTACAGACACAAATGATTATGATACGGCAATTGCTCCAATGGCGCTCGCCGGCTGGAGCGCGCAGAAAATCTTTGCCCAGCTTTCCATTGAGGATATCCGGAACGCGGCGGATCTATTCACGGATTTATATATTCAGACCGGCGGCACGGACGGTTTTGTCAGTCTTGAGATTAATCCCTCACTGGTTCATGATACCCAAAGCATCATCGAAGAAGCGAAAAAAATCTGGACTGCGGTAAACCGTCCGAACCTGATGGTAAAAATCCCGGCAACGTCCGACGGACTGAAAGCCGCCAGACAGCTCACGGTTGACGGGATTAACATTAACCTCACGTTAATCTTTTCAGAAGAAAGCTACGGCCAGGCGGCCGAGGCATACCTTTCCGGACTGGAGGAGCGGCTGGCCGCCGGAAAACCGATCGACAAAATCCACTCAGTGGCATCGGTTTATGTCTGCTGGACCGATTCCAAAATTGACCCGCTGCTGACGGAAGTCATCGCAAACGGAGACGAAGAGCAGTCCCGGATTGCGTCCGAACTGAAAGGAAAAGTCGGAATCGGCACCTGCCAGAAAATTTACCGCCGTTTCGAACAGATCATCCGCAGCGATCGTTTCAAAAAGCTGGAAGAACGCGGTGCGAAACGCCAGCGGCCGCTGTGGGCGGCAACGAACTGCATTAACCACAAATTCCCCGATACGATGTACATCGACGCCCTAATCGGTGAAAATACGATCTGTACGGTCGATTCCAGAACGATCAATGCAATTTTGGATCACGGAAAAATTAAAGCCGGGCTTCCCGCGGAAGACCTGGCAATTGAGCAGACTTTTTCAAAACTGGCTAAACTAGGAATATCGCTTGAAGCGATAACAGGAAAACTTGAGGAGGAAAGCGTGAATATATTTGAGAATGCTTTTAAATCCATGCTGGGCGACCTTGAAAAACGTTCCAATGCACTCCGCACATCATTAGGCGATCTGTCGGAACCGATCTTTGAAAACTTCAGAAAAATCGAAGAAAACGCGGTAATCTCCCGGATCTTTTCCAAAGATCCTACCGTCTGGACTTATGATACCCATGCCTATCCCGAAATACGGAACCGGCTGGGCTGGCTCGACACACAAAACAACACCGCAAAATTGATTGACGAATTCCGCGGAATTCATAAGAGCCTCAAAGAAGAAGGGATCCAAAAAGTGCTGCTGCTCGGCATGGGCGGTTCATCACTCGCGCCGGAAGTCATGGCGCTGACATTCCATAATCTGGCGGACATGAAACTGTCCATCGTCGATTCGACCGACCCGGGACAGGTGCTGGCTGCGGAACAGAGCCATCCGGTCCGGGAAACGGTCTATATCGTTTCCAGCAAGTCCGGCGGAACCGCCGAAGTTCGCGCGCTTTTGGACTATTTCTACGCCAAAGCGAAAGAGGTATTGGGAACGGACGCCGGAAAACACTTTATCGCGATCACGGATCCGGGAACCCAGCTTGAACGGATGGCCAATGAACTGGGCTTCCGCAACGTTGTCTTATCCGATGCTTCCGTCGGCGGACGTTTTTCCGCGAGTACGCCGTTTGGCGTGCTTCCCGCAACGCTGATCGGGATCGATCCCGCCATTGTGCTTGAAAAGATCAACGGAATGGCGAAGAAATGCACCCCATCCAACCCGGTTGGCAGCAATGAAGGCGCCGCGCTGGGCGTCTATATGGGAACAGCCGCATTAAACGGGCGGGATAAATTCACCATCCTGACTGACCCCGAGCTGGAATCGTTCGGCTCCTGGCTGGAACAGCTGATTGCGGAGAGCAGCGGGAAAAACGGTAAAGGGATCGTACCGGTCGATATCGAACCGAAAACGGATCCTGAACACTATGGGAAAGACCGGGCTTTTGTCTATATCAACTATTCCGGGACGCAGGAGAGCTTCGTGGAGAATTTAATCGCCGCCGGGCAGCCGGTGCTGACGATTAAAGTTGAGGAATTGCCCGACTTGTTCGCCGAGTTTTATCGCTGGGAAATCGCCATTTCGGTTGCCTGTGCCCTGCTCGAAGTGGACGCGTTCGACCAGCCGAACGTGCAGGACAGCAAGACCAGAACCGTTGCGAAAATCAACGAATATAAAGAAAACGGGCGTCTGAACGAACTGGAAACCATATGGGAAAAAGACGGCGTTAAAGCTTCTTTCAATTTTGAATCCAAAGCGCTTTCCTCAGCCGGCAGTCCGGCGGAATTAATTTCCTGTTTCATCAAATTGGCGGTAGCCGGAGAGGATTATATCGCCCTAAACGCTTATCTCCCGAGAAATGACGCGCTTTTGGGCTCACTTCAGGCCGTACGTGAACAGATATTAATGCAGAGCGGATGCGCGACAACGCTGGGATTCGGCCCCCGGTTCCAGCACTCCACCGGTCAGCTGCACAAAGGCGGAGCCAATAACGGTGTTTTTATCCAAATCGTCGCTAACAGCCCGCAGGATGCTGAGATTCCGAACGAAGACATTACCTTCGCCGTTCTTGAACGGGCTCAGGCCCTCGGCGATTTTGAAGCGCTGCTGGCCGTGGACCGCCGGGCAATCCGGATCGACCTGGGAGACCATGCGCCGGACATTCTGCTGCAGCAATAATCAACCGGCAACCCGCGTTTCGGGTGCTCCGGCTGAGATTAACGCTTTGATGGGACTGCTTTCAGGTTTTGCCTGAAAACAGTTTCATCAAAACAATCTTTCTGCTCAAATTTCGAACTCACAGGTTATGAATGAAGCCATACATCAGATCCGGATTTGCGTCAATCCGGAATGTGCCTGCCGTTTCCCGGTCACCCGTTCCGATCAAACGAAGCAAAAGTGCCCGCGCTGCGGCAGCGACACTCAACCGGTTCGTGAGCCTTATGAATCTTATCTGATTCAGGAAAAACAGCCGGACCCTCCGGCCCCGCGGGTGGTGGCGGTGCTGGACAACCTGCGCAGCGCACTGAACGTGGGCGCCATTTTCCGGACCGCGGACGGCGCCGGGATCAGCGGTCTTTATTTATGCGGTATCACGCCGCCCGCCGACAACCCGAAAGTCGTCAAAACCGCGTTAGGCGCTGAAAAAGCGATCCGCTGGGAGCATCGCTGGAATTGTCTGGAAACCGTGGAGGAACTGAAGCAAAACGGATTTCAGTTGTGGGCGCTGGAAGGCGGCAGCGGTGCGATCAACCTTTTCCGTGCGCTCGGAAAGATCAACCCGGACAAACCGATCGCCTTGATCGTGGGGAACGAAGTCAGCGGAGTTGACCCTGCCGTTGTGGAATGCTGTGACCGGTCTGTCTATATCCCGATGTCCGGGATCAAGGAATCATTAAATGTCGCGACAGCTTTTGGAGTCGCCGCGTATTTTTTACGCTATGGGAAGTCAATTTCATGAGTGAAAAAGAAACCCCGCTAAGAGAACAATACCTTCAAATCAAACGGAAATATCCGGACACGATCGTCTTCTTCCGCCTGGGTGATTTCTACGAAACATTCGACGAAGACGCCAAAATAACCTCAAAAGAATTGGATCTGGTGTTAACCGCCCGCAATAAAACGCCGATGGCCGGGATCCCATATCACGCGGTTGAGAACTATCTCTCCCGCCTGATCGAAAAAGGGTATCACGTTGCGATCTGCGAACAGGTGGGAGAGCAGCCGGAAAAAGGGCTCTTCAACCGAGAGGATGTGC
>CALAEB010000617.1 GCA_937890875.1 uncultured Anaerolineaceae bacterium
AGACGCTCTTTGATTACAGCAGGATCCTTCACCAAATTGGCCCCGAGAAGAAGATTCTCCTTAACACTCAAACCGGGGAAAACACGTCTCCCTTCCGGCACATGCGCAATGCCGGCAGCCACAATCTTATGCGCCGGCATGGCAGTCAGTTCCCGGTCCAAAAACCGAATATTGCCGGTTTTTGCCTTTTCCAAGCCGGAAATCGTGCGCAGAATCGTGGATTTGCCCGCGCCGTTGGAGCCGATCAGCGCGACAATTTCGCCTTCGTTCAGTGTGAACGAAACGCCTTTCACGGCAGCGATCATCCCATACGAAACAGCGAGGTTTTTTACTTCAAGCATTGGCATAGACATACCCTCCGCCCAGATAAGCCGCGATCACATCCGGGTTCCTCTGGATCTCTTCCGCTTCGCCTTCCGCGATTGTCTGGCCGAAATTCAGAACCTTGATCCGATCGGCAATCGGCATAACAAAGTTCATATGGTGTTCAATCAAAATGATCGTCAGCCCCAATTCATCGCGCAGTTTTTTCACCATCGTCGCGATATCATCCAGTTCAGTGGTCACCATCCCCGCGACCGGTTCATCCAGCAGCAGGATTTTCGGATCCAGCATCAACGCCCGGACAATTTCCAAACGGCGCTGGGCGCCATACGGGAGATTTTTCGCCAGCAAATCCGCCTGGCCAGCCAATCCGAACCGTTCCAGCAGTTTCAGCGCATGTTCATCCAGTTCGCGTTCCTGCCGCACCATCTCCGGCGTCCGGAACAGGCATTGGAAAAACGTCTCCCGGCTTTTATGCGTATATGCCATTTTCACATTGTCAATTACCGTCGAGTCCGCAAACAGGCGGATGTTCTGGAAGGTCCGCGCAATTCCTTTTTGCGCAAACTGGAAAGGTTTCAGCCCCAGCAGACTTTCCCCGTTCAAGTCGATTGAACCGGAAGTCGGGGCATAAAGACCGGTCAGCATATTAAAAACAGTCGTCTTGCCGGCGCCGTTCGGGCCGATAATGGCGATCAATTCGCCCTGTTTCAGCGATAAATTGAAATCATCAACCGCTCTTAATCCGCCGAATTCAATTGAAAGATTTTTTATTTCCAGAAATGACATTCGTTTTACCTTTCGCTCAATTCCGGCATCTCCGGCTTCCGATCTTTATTCCGGCCGAAAAAGTTTTTCTCATACAGCGACTTCCGGTTGATTTTCAGGAAAGGAAGTTCCTTTCCGCCGCAGATACCCAGCGGTCTGTAAAGCATGATCACAACCAGGATGACCGCGTAAATCACGATCCGCCAGTTGGTCAGGTTCCCAAACGCGCGAAGCGCCTCCGGCAGAACGGTCAGTACCAGCGCGCCCAGGATGGATCCCGTCAGCGAACCGGTGCCACCCGCGTAAAGATAAACCAGGTAATCGCTGGATTTCACAAAGCTGAAGGTATCCGGCTGGACAAAAGACATGATATGCGCATACAGGCCGCCCGCGATCCCCGCGATGAACGCCGCAAACACGAAAGAGATAATTTTGTATTTCGACGTATTGACACCCATTGAATCGGCAGCGATTTCGTTATCCCGAATCGCCAGACACGCCCTGCCATATCTCGAATAGATAAAATTCCGCGCCAGGATCAGCGTTACAACGACAAAGAATAAAACCCAGGCGAAATTGGTATAAGCCGGAATTCCGATCATCCCGCGCGCCGCACCGATCGGTTCGATCAGTCGCAGCGTCGCGCGGACAATTTCACCGAAGGCCAACGTCACAATTGCGAGATAATCGCCTTTCAGCTTCAAGGTCGGTATACCGATCAGCAGACCGACAAAACCGGCGACGATTCCCCCGACAAGCAGCCCTAACAGAAAAACTGGAATCCGCAGGTTTTCAGCGACATGGTAGCCGCCGAAAATCAACGTGGTGACAATCGACGCGCCATAGGCGCCTAAAGACATAAAACCTGCGTGTCCGATACAGAACTGTCCTGTGAACCCGTTCACGATATTCAGGCTCACGGTCATCATGATGTTCACACCGGCAAACATCAGAACCTGAATATGATAAGCATTCATGACTTTGATCGACTTCAGGTACATGAGCAGGAAATAAAGCGCGACAACGCCCAAAAGAGGCAGAATTTTTCGAATTATTGCTTTCATCGGAGGCCTCTTTACACTTTATCAATTGTCAGTTTGCCCATGATCCCGGCCGGCTTAAATAGCAGGATCAGAATCAGAATGACA
This sequence comes from uncultured Anaerolineaceae bacterium, assembly GCA_937890875.1. Classification (GTDB taxonomy): domain Bacteria; phylum Chloroflexota; class Anaerolineae; order Anaerolineales; family Anaerolineaceae; genus Flexilinea. Next base: position 2,241 of record CALAEB010000617.1, read on the forward strand.
AACCCGATTGCATACCCAAGGTTAGAATTAATGGACGTGGCAAGAATTTCCGTGATTCCCATAATGAAACCGCCCAGCATCGCGCCGCGGATATCGCCGATACCGCCGATCACGGCGGCAATAAACGATTTCGTGCCCAGCCAGGATCCCATATAGACATCAACCTGTGGATAAATACTGGCATAAAAAATACCGCTCGAAGCAGCCAGGGCAGCGCCGATAAAAAACGTGATCGAAATCACCTGGTTGACGTTGATCCCCATCAGCTGTGCGGCATTTTTATCCATGCTCACCGCACGCATCTGCATGCCGATTTTTGTCTTGTTCACAACATTATATAAAATAAGCATGAAAATCAATGACAATGCGATCATGATTATCTGCGTCGTGGAAATCATCACGCCGCTGAGATTGAATTTAATGGAGGGGAATAATGCCGGAAATGATCGCGGAGACGGGCCGATAAAAGGTAACGCACGGGGAAAGTTTTCGAGAAACATTGAAACGCCGACAGCGGTGATCAACGCAGACATCTTTGGACGATTCCGCAAGGGCCGGTAAGCAATTGCCTCGACACCGACGCCAATAAATCCGGTACCGACCATTGCAATCAGAATGATTACGAGTACAACCAGGGCAGGGTAAGAACCGCTCGCGGCATATATCTGAGAAAAAAGCTGCGCGATAAAAAAAGTGCTTAACGCGCCGATCATCAGAAAATCGCCATGCGCAAAATTGATCATGCCGACGATCCCGTAAACCATTGTGTATCCTAACGCGAGCAGCGCGTACACACTGCCTAATTGAAGCCCGTAAACCAGGAATTGCATTAATGTAGACAAGTTGAAACCTCCAATCTGTCCTTTTCAGGAAAGATTTAGGTGAAATGCCTGCCGGCAAAGACAGGCATTTCACCCGAAACATCAAATTATGGATTTACAGTAGTCAGGTAAGTCGCGATTCCTTCATCGTTATACTGAAGAATTGCGGCGCCCTTAATCGGGTTGCGGTCCGCGCCGACTGTGATTTTACCGGACGGCAGCGCCAGATCCTGGATCTGTGTGAGCGCGTCCCGTACCCCGGCCCGATCAACGGTCTCGGCGTTTTTAATCGCTTCCACCATCATCATGGCAGCTTCATAGGCCAGAACAGCGTTGGAATTCGGGACATCACCGCCGTATGCGGCTTTGTAATCATTGACAAATTGCTGGGCAATCGGGTCCGGATTATCCGCGGAAAAGGCCGAAATATAGACAGCGCCTTTAATATTTTCAGCGCCGGCGACCTTGGCGATTTCGGGAGTATCCCAGCTGTCGCCGCCAATCAGCGGAGCCGTGATGCCGGCGGCGCGCGCCTGCTGGACCTGAAGCGGAACTTCGCCGATCAGGTTCGGCATGAAAACGCAGTCGGGTTTCGCCGCGGCAATTTTGGCAAACTGGACGTTGTAATCCTTCACATCAGCGCCGCTGTAGGCCTGAACTTCGACGATCTGCCCGCCAAGCGCTTCATACGAACTGACAAAAGCTTCGTAAAGACCCTTGCTGTACGCATCCGCGTTATTATAGAGGATGCCCGCCGTCTTATAGCCTTCATCCCAGGCATAAGTCGCCGCAACTTCACCCTGGAAAGGATCAATGAAACAGGCTCTGAAAATATAATCGCCGATTTCAGTGACAGCGGTATTGGTCGTAAACGTCCCGATCGCCGGAAC
>CALAEB010000618.1 GCA_937890875.1 uncultured Anaerolineaceae bacterium
GCCCTGAGATTTTTTGCCCCGGAGCATGATGTCGCTCAGCCACTTTGGAATTGCTGCGTCCTGATCGGCCGGACCGGAAGAAGCTCCGGCTTCCGGCGGGTTTTCATCCCGGTTGTTCGCGTTGTATTCCGGCAGGATATCGTCCGGCAGCTGGTTGAAAGCCACTTTGCAAACCCGGCAGAATTCAGCATCCGCGCTGTTGGTGCTTCCGCAGAAAGGACAAATGATCTCTTTCATTTTTCCCTTTCATGATATGGATGTTCTCCGAGGAACAGAAGCCGGATTCCGGTTACCAGCGCGCCAAACGCGATTCCGATCAGCAGTCCGTAAACCCCGCCCAGCGGCAGTGTTTCAACCAAATGCAGTATGGAGGTGAGCACGGAATTTTCGGGCAGGAAAAGGAAAAGACCGCTGTAGATAAGCAGAAAAATGATGAAGCTCAGAACAAAAGCCGCCTTCATTTTCCCGCGGCGGAATTTTGCCAGCCGGTACAGGCCGCTGATCATCGCAACGCAGATCAATCCGGCTAAAGCGGATTCCACCGCGCTTTGAACATTGAAAACCGCTTCCTGAAAATCCGCATCTTCAAAAGGTTTGGAGATTCCATAAATCAGGACGGCAATAAAAACTGCGAAAGTGATGAAATTGTTGAGGAAACTTTGCGAGCGGTCCCCCAGATTCCGGATTTTCCCGAAAATAAAGTTGATAATCGCGAGAAAAATCAGGACGCCAAACAATAATCCGGCCCATGAAAGAACAAACTGCCGGAATTGGAGGATGGACGCATTGTCCGAATATCCTGAAAGCAGGACCAGGATTCCGATGAACGCGGCAAAGATTCCGCTCCAAATTGTTTTGCTCTTGTTGTTCATTTTGCTTCCTCAGGCGAGAATGGCAAATATACTTCCGGCCAGGATGGCGACAATCATCCCGATTCTGAGCAAATCCATAACAAGCAGACCGTTATCGGTTCCGGGGTTTGTCTTAACCGCCTGCGGTATCTCAAAAACTTCCTCCCCGATAAAAGATTCGTCGGCTGTGACGTAAGCGACAGCCTGCCCGGCCAGGTTGTCCCCGGCCGCGATAATCCCTTCCGAACTGTCAAAGGCCAAATCCTGCAGAGCGATTTCCGGTCCGAATGTCCCCATATTGAGATGCACCGCACAGGCTTCTCCTGCCAGAAGTGCGATAACCCCGGATTGATGAGACAACGGAGAATATCCCGCGTAGATGGACGCATTCGGATCAAATTCGTTTTCCAACCCGCTTTGCCGCATGCCGTTCTGTATGGCATCCTGATTGAAAAAGGTGAGCGCTCCCTGATTATTCGTTATGAAAAGCGGCTCATCCGCTGATGCGAGCTGCGCGGAAATGGCGCGGACAGTCCGCAGCGCGGCCAGCGTGCCGCCGCTGATTGCGCCGCTTTCATCCGGGTTGGAGACGTCGCAATGAACGGCGGTCCCCTCTTCAAGGCTGTTGGCGATCAGGTGCCGGAGCGTTTCAGTTTTCTGCTTTGTCGCGTGTTGGTTTTTGAGCAGGAATTTATTTTTCCCCAACAGGCAGATCATGTAGAGGAATAAAACGGTGATGATGAGGACTAGCCCGACCAATGATGAACTCAATTCCATTGCCTCCCGTCCACAGCAAATTTGAACCCTTCCGTTTGTGACACTTAATAGTATAGCATAACCGAGTCAATAGTGCGATTTGAGGCGCAGTGTTTCGAAATATAGGAAGAATAATAAATTTCCTCTCTTTATTTGAAAAGCCTGGCAAAATTTCAAACTCCCGGTCGCAGCAGGGATTTGAAATTTGATCCCACCGGTAACTTTTTTGTGCGGGTGCTCCCGGCTGTGAAGCCGGGGATCACTATAGTACAAAAATCTGCTCTTGCTGTCTTCTCTGGAGGCCGGCTCCATACTTCGGGCCGCCGGCCGGCGGCAAATCGGATGACGCCTGTCCCTGTTTCTATGGTGCATTTGTTTTTTTGTTCCAAAGGCAAGATATTGCTTTGAGAAAACTGTTGACAATTAGTTCCCGATAATTGTATACTAAATGTGTAATTTATATATGACAAACAAGTAAATAGAAATCGGCAAAACCGACCGAAAGGCGGCGGCGCAAAGCTGAAGGGTCTAAATGTTACCGAGTTGTAGCATATGATAGCCAGTTGCAACTAATAGCGCAGATACTTCGGTGGTATCTGTTTTTTTGTTTTTACTGCGTGACGGTCATCTGCGGTTATGCGTTTTTTAAAGGAGGTGCCCAGGGTTTATTTAGTTTCTCGTACACTCATCAAAAAAATTATCAGAAAGCGAAAGAGGAAAAAATTATGCCTACCCATAGAATTGGAGAAGTGAAAATCGTTAATCAATCGTCATTAAACCTGGCGAGTGTTTCAGTCATCCATAAGTACAGTGACAATTACAAAAATCAGCTCGACTGGACGAATGTACCGGCAGGAGGTTCCACGGATACGAAAAATGTGGACTACCATACCGGTTTTTTGACAACCGGCACAGATTGGTGGTTAATCACGTTTTGTGATACGCAGGGAAAACTATATGTCAGCGATCCGACAAACTTTACAGGATTGATTGATTTTATCACCGGAGGAATCAAAACGATTGCGGAATTGCTCGATAACGTCGACCAGAGAGCGGCTGTCGCGGCTAAAGTTGCAAGCCTTTTTATGAATGACGAAAAAGTAAGCGGATTCAAAGAACATATGCTGAGAAGCGAAGATGAGGAAAGACCGACGGAGATCATCATAAAAAATCAGGGTGACATCACTTTGGATTCCAAATCTGGAAAATCGAATACCGTCTATCGAACAGCAAATTAAACAGAGATTTGAAATATAGATATTTGCTATTTCAATCGAATAAAACCGAAAGCTTGCAGTTCCGTTGTTTTCCAAAACGGCGGAACTGCTGGATATCTTGTTTAAATCTCGGATTGCTGCAAATTAAAGGGGAAATTGCTAAAGGTATATTATGAATATTGATTTTCATTATTACGGGACGTATTTGGCCGCGAGAGAAGCCGGGTTTACGAAAGAGGAAGCCGGCGTCATTGCATATGCGGCGCAGTTGGTGGATGATTGTACAATACACACTTTTTCCAAAAAAGTGGAATTCGAACAGATAGAAACCTCCCGTGATTTGAACGATATTATCGCGGATGCCTTAAACATAACCGAAGCCTACACGGAAGAGGATGTCAGAAAAGCAAAAGAAATTTGGTCCTATTTTCATTTTCTGCCGGGAAATCAAAATGATAGGGTCGGCTACCACGGGAAAACCAAGAGTTCCATATTTGAGCTGGCTTCCTGGACTTTCAGCCCGGATAAATTCCGTATGATGTGCCTCCCGGAAAGCAACCTTTGTCAGGAAATGATTGCGGATACCATGGCGGCAAACCATGAGAGCCCCTGGTTCCTCCACCTGATCGGGATCCGTATGCATGTTTTGGCTGACACATGGGCGCATGTGAATTTTGCCGGTATTCCGGAATGGTCTATTAACGATGTCCGGCAGTCGCAGGGAATTGATGAATATGACAGCGGCCGCTGGTACCGGGCGGAGGCGGACGCCTTAAAGCCTGATTCGCCGTCCAATCATACGTATCACATTGCGAATGCTACCTCGGCAAGGTATGTGAGCCCGGTGTATCTGGGGCATGGACAGATTGGACAAATGCCCGATCTGGGATATATCCGGTTCCGCTATGTCCCTGTATGGCGGGAAAAACTGGATGAAGGCCAGCGGAAAATTGAAAGGGATAACCAGCAAAATTTTCTGAAAGCGTTTGCTCAAATGGTTTGTGCCTTGAAGTCGATTCACGATGGCGATGCTTATCCTCAATATGCTGATGAGAATTTGATCGGTTCGGATTTGCGGAATGAAATAAAAAATGTTTTAAGCGTGCGGAAATTAGACCAATCGGACGAATGGAAGACGCTGATACACCACAGATTGGATGAAATGCCTGCAGAATATCGCCCCCAGCTTTGGAAAGAAGTTTGTGAGAACAGTGCGGATAAAAATGCCACTGATTACAGCTATTTTTGCCGGGGAGCAAAGTATCACAAAGAATTTTTGAAGGCGAAATTCTGATATAAGTTTTTTCCCAGTAAGAATTCGAAGTCTGAAAAGGGTATTCCGGGGTTCTTCTGTTTTTCGCTCCAAGAAAAACAGAAGAACCCCGATCATTACTTGTCAGGCACAGGAAGGATCTCTTTCTTTCGCATCATTGTTGCCATGTAACCGGTCTTTTGTTCCCAAGGCTGCAGGAAATTTGGCCTCCTGCGGCAAAAGGACAAATTTGCTCTCATTCCTAAAGCGGTTAACCTTCCGCTCGCATCCTGGCGATCTCCTCGGACCCGGATAAAAAAATCCTCCGGAACGGAGGAGCGCTTGAGCGAGTATGTTATAATTTTTGTGCCGAAGGTGGGAATCGAACCCACATACCAAAGGTACACGATTTTGAGTCGTGCGCGTCTGCCAGTTCCGCCACTTCGGCTCTAAGCTTATTTATTCTAATCACAAACCCCCAAAGGGTCAAGGAGAAGCAATTTAAAATAGGAATTCAAAATTAGCAAAATCCTTCCGGTTTATACTTCGGGTTGCTGGGTTCAAAACGGGCATTCTGCATTTGGGAATAAACTTAAAGCGGGGGATGGAATTTTCTGTTTGATTGTTCCTGTTTCAAATTGCTGGCTAAGGAGAGAATTTCATGCGATTGGGCATTTTTGGACTTCCTCAAAGCGGGAAAACGACGCTTTTCAACGCATTTACCCGCGGAACGCAGCCTACGGGCGCGGTAACCGGAAAGATTGAAATCCATGACGCAGTGGTGGATGTGCCGGATCCGCGGGTTGATGTCCTGGCGTCGATGTTTAACCCCAGGAAGACGATTTATGCAAAAGTGAATTATGCGGATATCGCCGGTTTGGATGGCAGCGCCGGAAAATCCGGCATTTCCGGTGAATTGCTGAATAAGCTTGCGCAGATGGACGGGTTTATTCATGTGGTGCGCTGTTTTGAAAGCGAGACCATTCTGCATCCGGCCGGCAGCGTTAATCCGCAGCGCGACATTGAAACCATGGACAGCGAGTTTATCCTCAACGATTTGGTCGCGGTGGAAAAGCGGATCGAACGGCTCAACGACGAGAAGCGGAAGGGCGGCGGCCGGGATAAAGCCGTGATCGACCGGGATCTTGCGCTTTTTGACCGGATGCAAACATGTCTGACGGCGGAGAAGCCGCTGCGGGACATCGACATGACGGCGGATGAGGAAAAATCAATTTCCGGTTTCGGGCTGCTCTCAAGAAAACCGATGCTGATCCTGCTGAATCTGGACGAAACGCAGGCTGCTCCGGAGATCCAATATGTGCATCGGCAGGGCATGGTTGACTCGATCCGCGGAAAAATCGAAATGGAATTGTCCCAGCTGTCTGAAGAAGATGCCGCTGTTTTTATGTCCGAATTCAATATTACCGAATTGGGTTTGAACCGGGTGATTAAATTATCCTATGATCTGCTTGGACTGGAATCATTTTTCACCGCAGGGGCGGATGAGTGCCGCGCTTGGACTGTTAAAAAGAACGCGACCGCGCCGGAAGCTGCCGGTGTGATTCATTCGGATTTGCAGAAGGGTTTCATCCGGGCGGAAGTGGTCGCTTATGCCGATTTAATCGCGCTGGGCGGGATGAACGAAGTCAAAGCCAAAGGCAAGCTTCGCCTGGAAGGAAAAGATTATATCGTTAAGGACGGGGATATTCTCAATATCCGCTTTAACGTCTCCAAATAGCGCTCGTCTTTTCGGTGTGCGCTCAAATTTGGTCGCGTATAGCCGGGATGGCTGGATTTAAAGAATTTCGAATCGTTCTTATTTCGGATGGCCGCCGGCCATCCGTTTTGTTTATGTGTCAAAAAACCATGTTTCCGGATTGGTTCAGCGCTTGATGTTTGAACCGTTTTCAACAGCTGGGCGATTCCCCGGATCCGCGTCCGGACGGGAATCCCGTTGCTGCTCCGGCTGAAAATCCGGACTTATCCGGACCGCTTCAATTCAGCCTCGCGGCGTTTTTTCAGCAATATCCACCCGATCAAAATGACCAGCGTACCGGCTGAGATTACGGCGCCGGCGGAAAACTGTTCCGGGCGGTAACGAAGATCCAGGCTGTGTGCTCCGGGGGTGACACGGACAGCGATCAATGCGCCGAAGAGGCGGATCGGCTTCGCTTTTATGCCGTCAACACGAATGGTCCATCCTTCTTCGAACGGAATTGAAAAGAACAGATAAGCGTCTTCCGGCGGTACCGTCACTGTGCCGGTCAGATATGAACTGCTGACTTTCTGCAGCGTTACCGCGCCCTGCTGCAGTTCCCGGGTGAATGCGGACAACACGGCAATATTTTCATGCGAAAAACGCGCCTCCCCCAGCGCCAGCTCCGGCTGAAGCAGCTTCAATTTGACGGTTACAATCTCGCCTGTCTCAAAACGCCCGAGCGGCAGGATCCCGTACCTGTCCTCGCTCAGATATTTTTCACCCGGACCATCGTTGACGGAAACTTCCGCTGCATCCGTGTTTCCGCGGTATGGGGTGGAGAGAAAGAAATACAGCGGGTCGGTGCTTTCGATCCGGACATCCCAGATGATCGCTCCGTCCGCGTTTGAGTCTGTTTTTTTGTAGTATATTTTGTCCCCTGATGAAACTATTTCCAGATTCTCAAGCCGGGGTTGCGCATAATCCGCCTGGTAAAAAAGCGATTGATCCTGGCTTCCGCCCAAACTGCGGAAGATGTTATTCTGGATTTCAAACGGGTCGGACGCATACAGATCGGTTCCCAGAACCAGGCCTTCTCCTGCGGAAAAACCGATCGGGAAGGCGTCCGGATTTTCAAAAACCGTGATGCCGTTCCGGCTGAAACGTGCCGGGTAAGGTTTTTGAACGGAATCTTTTTCTGACAGCAAGTATTTCACACCTAACAGACTTTCGGCGAAAATGGTGGACCCTTCGCCGTACCTTGTCCAGTAATAGGTCTGATTGAACCCGAGCTTGGCCAGGAAATTCAAAACATCCGGATTGACGGTTGAAGAATAATGGCTCAGCCCGTTGGTACCGAACTGCATGGGATCATTTACGCTTCGCTGGAAGTCCTTTTCGATCCGGTAAAACGACGGATCGTTTTCTTCGATCTGCCGGATGACTGCTTCGATCCGCCGGATGGTGTTTTTATAGGCGCTGTTGAGATCCCCCATTTCAGAGGCTTTGTCCTGAGCGAACGCGCTGGAGATGAAATACGGGAAGATAAAAAAGGAAAACAAAATCGCGGGAAACCGCCGGAATAAGGACCGCCTTTTCATTTTCGCAGCAAGGAAGCTGCGGAGGCTCTTTTTCATACTTCGCCATACCGAATGGAATAAAATCCATTGATGATTTTGACGATGTGGTTGCTGGGGAAGCGCGGCGGATCGATCCATAGGTTTTCTTTTGGGAAGATGAAAAGCTTACCCTGCCTGGGGCGTGTTTTTTTGTTTATACGCCAATCCACCGGCCATAAACAAAACGACCGAGAAAGCCGAGATACCCATGCCGGCCTTGAAACCCTGCGGACGGTATTTCATCTCGATGCGGTGCATCCCTTTCGGAACCTTGACGCCCATTAAATCCGATAAAACCCGGACCGGACGGGTGGCTTCCCCATCGATCGAAATATGCCAGCCCTCGTCATACGGAATGGAGAAAAAAGCGTACTGTTCATCCGACTCACTGGTAAAGGTGCCGGTCAGATAGGAACTGGAAATCATATCAAGGTCAACCGGGTGCCGGTCCAACTGCTGAAAATAGGCCGCGATGATCTCCGTATTTTCATAATAAATCAGCGGCGTCAATTTGGATGAGTCATCCTTCTTCCGGTCGAACGCCATCGAAATAACATCTCCCGGTTGGAAAGAACCCAGCGGAACCACTCCTATCCGGTTGGCTGCGAAGCGATCCATCAATGAGACGTCTCCGTTCAGGATGACCGATTCAGGCCGCTGCATCGGAGAAAAAAAATAGACGTACAGCGTCTCGGTCGTGTCGATGGTGACTGTCCAGGTTTCATTGTTTGAAACGGGATCCGTTGTCCTTTCAACCGCTGCCGGCGTGAAAATTGTCCCCGTTTGTTCGGAACGCAGACTTTCGAACAGCCGGTTTTGAAAAGCGAACGGATCATCTTCCCAACTGGGGTTGTAGACGAGATCAGCCGAAACGAGAAAAGCGATCGGCAGTGCAAACGGATTCCGGTAGACATGGATCCCGTTTTTCGAAAAGATTTCCGAATAAGGTTTTGCCAGCGTTTCCGATTTTGACAGCAAATACCGGATCCCCAGCAAGCTGTCCACGGCAATTGTCGACCCTTCACCGTAGCGTGTCCAATAATACAAATGGTTGATCCCGATTCTGGACAGAAAATTGAGCTCATCCTGCCGGGTAGTGGACGAATAATGGGTTACGCCGGATGTGGCGTTCCGCATTGCGTCGTTTTCGGTCCGGTGGTACTGTTTTTCTTGGCGATAAAAACCATCATCCATTGCTCTGATCTCGGTGATGACTGCATCTGTCGGCCCAGTCGCTTCCGCGAATTCCGTGAGCGGTACCGATTCGGCAAGGTTTAGCTTGAGGATGCTGTGCGCATTGTGCAGCAGATTCCCCAGGCTGATCAGCAGGAAGAGAAAAACGGCGATTTTCGCCTGTGGTTTCGTCCCGGTTTTGGCTGCCCGATTTTCCAGGAAAAGCAGGAGGCAGATGGACCCGATCAGAAAAATCTCAAAATAGATATGACCGGTTGTCAGATATGGGTACCCGAATTTTTCACACAGGATCAATCCGGCGGTGATCAGGATGAACGCGATCCGGATATCGCTGGGTTCGATGACATCGCGCCGGATAAAAGATTTCCAGGCGATCAGGATCATGAAAAAGCTGAAAATGAACGCATTGCGGAAAGGCCACCAGTTGGGTTCGCTGAATCCGTGCCAGACCAGATTCAGCGAATTAATTTGGAAACTCATCAGGAAGATACCGAGCAGCCCGGCGGTCAGCCACTTCTCCTTTTGTCCGATGTTCCGGTTACGAAAAAATAAGGCCAGAAAGGCGGTCACAATTGCGCCGCTGTAAATGGTCGGAATTCCGTGTTTATATTCGTTGGAGTCGTAAGCGCCGGAGATATTTTTTGAAAATATGTCGAAAAGGCTGAAATTGTCCGCGCCGGTCATTCTGGAAGGATCAAGGTACTTCGGACCGCTGCCTAACTGCTTCACAACCGGGATCAGGACAATTGCCGCGATGCCGGCGGCCAGGAGCGACCCGGCCAGAAAAGTCCAGACCGGTTTTTTCGCTTGCGGAATGGATTGGATATCATATTTCGTCAGCAGCCGGTAGCCGAAATAAAGGACCGAGAAGATGCAGATCATGAATCCCATATAGAAATTGATCATCATGATCGCTGCCAGCGAAATGATGTAGCAGAACGGGCTGTCTTCTTCGACCAGTTTCTCTATCCCTAGCGCGACCAGCGGAAGGAAGATCACGCCGTCGATAAAGAAGATGTTTTCGACGTTCATCATGTTATAGGACATCATCGCGTAGGCTGTTGAAAAAATCACTGAGGCAGGTCCGGCTTTACCGATTTTCCGCAGATAGAGATTGGCGGTGAGGCCGCACAGCCCGATGCGGAGCAGAATCAAAAAAGAGACCGCTTTC
>CALAEB010000619.1 GCA_937890875.1 uncultured Anaerolineaceae bacterium
GGTGACGGAAATCCTGCGTATTTATTCGGTCGATCTGGTGATGGATCCGGCCCGCGGCGGCATTTTTATGCGTGCGCTAAACAATATTCAAAGCCGGAAGTGCCAGGTTCCGCCGGAAGGTCTGCCGGCAATCCGCAGCGGACAGCTTTCCGCGCTGACGCAGCAAACGGCGAAAGCAGACCAGCTGCACGCCGAGATGTGCCGCCATCTGCTGGATACCGTGCTGACAGCGGCAAAATTGCCGCAGCCGGTAACCAATCGCGTGCGCAAACAGTTTGCCGGGCGCATCTTCGAGCCGGCAGAATTGACGGAAGCCGTTGAGGACAGCCGGGAAATGGTCAGTTCGCTGATGTCCGGCGAATCGGTCAGCGGCGTGAGCGGCCAGCTCAGCGGAATCTACAGCAGCCGGGATCAAATCAGCGCGGCCGTGCATGACTTGCTGAACGCGAAACGGCCGGAAGCGCTGACCGGGCTGAAAACGCAGAAACTGAGCGGGATCCGCGAACTGTACACATTAATGACCGGTGATTATGACTTTCATGGCGGATATGACCCGGCTCGCGCGCAATTCGCCACCACAGCCGACCTGCCGGCCATCCTGAAGAATGCGCTGAACAAGCTGGTCGCGCAGCGCTGGGAGGAACTGGGGGCGAGCGGATACCGCTGGTGGGAGCCGCTGGTGACAGTGGAACATTTCAACAATTTGCAGACCATCAGCGGTATCCTGGTCGGAGAGGTCAGTCTGCTCCCATCGGTGACGGAAGGGGAGCCATATACCGAGTTAGGCGTGAAAGATTCCGCGGAAACGGGCACCTGGACAAAATATGGCGGTTATCTCGGGCTGACGATCGAGATGTTCGAGCGGGATGACACATTGCGGCTGCGCCAGTTCCCGGCCAAACTGGCCACGGCGGGACTGCGGCGGATTTCCGCGCTGATCGGCGCGATCTTCACCTCCGCCTCAGGCACCGGCCCGGACATGTCCGACGGCCATCCGGTATTTGACGCCGTACATCACCGCAATTTTGGGACGGAAGCGCTGTCCGGAACAACCTGGGAAGCCGCCGGTCAGGCGATCTACGATCAGCCCATGCTGACCCACACCGGCGGAACCTCTCCCAAAATGGCCGTGGACGCGCGCTATCTGGTGGTCCCGCGCCGGCTTCGGCTGACTGCGCAGCGGATCCTTTACCCTTCACTCGCATGGGAAGCCGAATACACCTCGGAAAATTTGCAGCGCGGGCAAGCCGGCGATGTCGTGACCTGCCC
>CALAEB010000620.1 GCA_937890875.1 uncultured Anaerolineaceae bacterium
AGCGCACCTTCTCAAACCGGTTTGTGGACTTCGTCCAAATAGGCCAATCCGCGCTCATCCGGGATGAAATCGATCCAAAGATACGAAGCGCATTGTTTTTCCCCTACAAAGACGCCATGGTTGGACCCCAGCGGAATATGCAGGATCGTGTTGCCTTTCATCGGATGCTGGAAACTGTCGATCAGCAAAATGCAGTCATTTTCCGGGAAACTGAAGAAAAACTGATCCAGCAGCGGATGCGCATGCTGGCCGATCAGGTCGGTCCCGTGCGTCTCCACCGAACCCATCGCAAACCGCGGCAAAATGCGGTGGGGAACAATCGCCCGGCTGACCGTCTTCTCGCTTTTAAACGGATCACGATATTTCAAAGACGCCTCAAACGTCTGCGTAAACGGCAGGTCGCCGTTTGCCAACGCAGCCGCCTCGGCATCGGTCAGATCCCATTGGATTTCAAGCACCGAGGCATTTTCCAGCGCGGAAACAGTCACCGCCCGCTGCGGCGCATCGATGTAGACCGCTTTTTCATCGTATATGATAACTTCCCCGCCATCGGAGAATGAAGCTTTCCCATTTAACAGCAGCAGCACCCGTAACACATGGGGCGTTGCCGGGAAAATGAAAGCGTCGCCCTTTTCCAGCACATGCAAAAGCGGAACAGCGCCGGGAATCTCATTCGGCAGCAGGTCTCTGCTCATCCTTTTTCCGCCGCGCAGATCCAAAATTTCTTCTTTTATCTCATTTGATTTCATTAAACAACAGCTCCTTCTAAACACAAAAATTTTGTTTGCGAAAATTATTCTCTTCCGCAAACAAATCGGGACATAAGATTATTTTTACCGCAGAACGCATTATTTTCCCATCGATATCATCCGGTTCAGGCATTCACTTGAAACAGAACAATCCCTTTTGAATAAACAGATACGCTGCAAATCTCCTTTTTTTATCTTTCGAAACTACTGCGCCTCAGGCTTCTCCGTTGACCGCCAGCACCCGATCCACTACCAGCTGCCGGAACTCCGGCGAAAGCATGGCGAAGAAAGCCGTGAATCCGGTAACCCTGACCACAAGATCCGGATACTTTGACGGGTTGCGATGGGCGTCCAGAATTTTTTCCTTATCGATGATATTAATATTCAACAGTGTATTGCCGCTTTCCAGCAGTGTGCGGACCAGACTGACCATCTTGCCAACGGCTTCCGGACTTTGCGCCAGGCCGGGGTCCACTTCTAACTGGAAAGGAGCGGTATTTCCGTACCCAGGCTGTACACTGGCGATGGAATTGGCGATTGCGGTCACCGCGCCGTCTTTTCGGAAGCCGGGATTGGGGTTTGCACCATGATTGATCGGCTCTCCGTCACGCCGCCCATTGGGTGTCGCGCGCACATTATAACCGAACTCCAAGGTGTTCGACCAGCTGAACCAGCCGGGAATAAAGCAAATTCCCGGATAAACCGCGCATTCATCCCGCACGAATTTTGTGAACGCCTGATTAATGCGCCGCGCCCACCGGTCGCCCAGCGTTTCGCCGCCGCAGTAACGTTCACTGTGCAGCAGCATCTGCCGCACATATTCCCCGTCGGAATCGTTAAAATTGAATTCCAGATGCCGTGTCAATTCATCGAAGGTCAATTTGCCTTCCCGCTCGATGCGCTGCTCACAGGCCGCAAAACTGTCCGCAACCGTGGCCAGACCGGCCCCATCGATGCACATATTGAAATATTGGGCGCTCTTGGTGACATCCGCACCCTGCTCGACCGGCCCGCAACTCAGCAGGTTACAAATCAATTCCGGTTCATTTTTCTCCTGATACTGCAGATGGAACAGGATGCCTTTCGCAGTCACCGCTACCGCTTTTTTCAGGTGATCTTCAAAGTATTCCCACAACCGCTCCACACTCGGCTCGTCTTCATGCTTCATCATATCGTAATACGCCACCTGGAACACTTTGGCCGTGTTGACCTTGACCAGATCGTTCAGAGTGTATTCCATGCCCGGAATACTCATCCAATGGCAGCCGCCGGCGAGCCGGCGACGCGCCAG
>CALAEB010000621.1 GCA_937890875.1 uncultured Anaerolineaceae bacterium
TCCTTGGACGGCGGAAGGGAGGATTTCAGGGCGTCCGTTTTCAATTGCCTGGAGATAGGTTGTACGAATGAACAAATCATCGGACACCTGTGTCAGGGTCAGATTTTTCTCTTCGCGTTTTTTTCTGAGTTCTTTTCCTACAAGCGCAGACATGTTATTTATTGTACAGCAATTCGGGACGCCGGCATCAATTCGAATTTTGAAGGGAAATAGTTGCTGTTCTGTTTTTCTGCAGCGCAAAAATAACAGGGCCGCAAGTTTTCCGCTTGCTTCGAAAGGGATTTCCGCATTTTGAATGATTGATCCAACAATGAATCTCCGGCTATTGAAAATGAAAATAGATCAGCCGGAACAGCCTGATCTATTTTTATGCCTGTAAATGGGTCTTACAATTCTATATACTTTTCCGACTGCTGCCGGTTAAACTTAAGCTTCCGGCGACACTTCAGCCGCAGGCTCCTGCTCGGCAGCCGGTTCTGGCGCTTCTTCTGTCTTCTCGACCGTTTCTTCAATCACCGGTTTTTCGCCTTCCCGGTGCACAAGCACGGTGAATACCGGTACGATATCAACCGTCAGCCGGACATGGACTTTGTGTTCTCCCAAGTTGCGGATCGGCTGAACTTCAATTTGCCGTCTGTCGATTTCGGCGCCGACTTTTTGGCTGATTGCGTCAGCGATCATCTGTGGGGTAATGGACCCGTAAAGTTTCCCTGTTTCCCCGGCTTTGGAAGCGAAGGGAATGATAACCCCGTTGACTTTTTCCGCCAGTGAACCCATTTCAGAATTCAACTGCGAACGGACCAAATCCGCTTTCTTTTTAATCTGGTCGACCTGTTTGACAGCGGAGGCTGTTGCCATAACTGCGTATCCCTGCGGGATCAGATAGTTGCGTCCGTAGCCGTCGGCTACTTTTTTGATGTCACCAGCGTGCCCAAGCTTGTAAACATCTTTGATGAGTAATACTTTCATTCTCCAGCCCTTTCAGTATCAATATTTTTGGCGAAGGGTACAACGCCAAGCTTTCTAATCTTACCAAAGGTTTGAAAACAGGTCAAATCGGATACCAAAAAAATCCCGATCGGTGAGAATATCTCTGGAATCAAGGGAACAGTCACGACCTGTCCTTTTGATATTCTGATTTGCTGTTTGGTCACGATCCGGAATTGGGGTATGAATGGTAAAATTTCAACAGTGGAAAAGCGGGTTTTAGCGTCAAACACGTCATTGTTTGCCGGAAGGTACGCTATCTTTTTGCCAAACGAATCTATAATCTTGATGGTTGGATCATGTTTGGCAAGGAGCGGGAGAAGGCCTTTCGTTTCATGGAAACGGGTCATTATTTGAGGTGATATGGCTGAAGACAGAATCAATAATTTGGCATCGGATTTATTGTCCAGAATTGAGCAATTTGTTCCGGATGTTGGAATTGAGGAGATCGGAAAAGTTCTTGAAGTTGGTGATGGGATCGCCCGTGTAAACGGATTGGCTTCTGTTAAAAGTCAGGAGCTGGTTGAGTTTGAAAACGGTGCGGTCGGTATTGCGTTTAATCTCGAAAGAGACGCTGTCGGCATCATCGTATTAGGCGATTATTTTTCAATTAAAGAAGGTTCCATTGTCAAGAAACTCGGAAGGATTATTTCCATTCCGGTCGGTGACGGGTTCCTGGGCCGCGTGATTAATCCGCTGGGGGAACCGATTGACGGCATGGGACCGATTGCGCACAGCGGTTTTCGCCCGATCGAGCGGGTTGCGCCGGACATTCATGAACGCTCCGATGTTGATACGCCGATTCAAACCGGAATCAAGGCGATTGACTCCATGATTCCGATCGGCCGCGGTCAGCGGGAGTTGATTATCGGTGACCGGCAGACCGGCAAGACAGCGCTGGCGATCGATACGATCATCAATCAGCGTGGTAAAGGCGTTTATTGTATTTATGTGGCGATCGGTCAGAAAAAGTCAACCGTGGCTCAGATCATTGCCAAGTTGGAGGCAATGGACGCGCTGTCCCATACGATTATTGTCGTGGCGGGAGCCGACGAGAATGCCTCAATGCAGTATATTGCGCCATACGCCGGTTGTGCGCTGGCCGAAGAGTTCATGGAAACCGGGCGGGATGCCCTGGTTGTTTATGACGACCTGACCAAACATGCCTGGGCGTACCGGCAGATTTCACTGCTGATGCGGCGGCCGCCGGGACGGGAGGCCTACCCCGGCGATCTTTTCTATCTGCATTCGAGGCTTCTGGAACGCTCCGCGAAACTGGACCGGAAATATGTGCTGGTGCCGGAATCTTTTTCCAAAACGGGAGCAACGCTGGCGGATTCTGCGGACGGGGTCGTTTTTCAGGGACCGTTAGCGCTGCGGGACGCGAAAGCGGCGCTGGAACGGTCGCCGAATCGGAAGAATTTGAAAATTTGTCCATTGGAGAAAACCGGCGGCAGTTCGACAGCGCTGCCGATTATTGAAACGCTGCTGGGGGATGTTTCCGCTTATGTCCCGACCAACGTCATTTCTATTACGGACGGGCAGATTTATCTTGAGAGCAACCTGTTTAATGCGGGTGTCCGCCCGGCCGTTAACATCGGAATTTCTGTCTCCCGTGTGGGCGGCGCGGCGCAATCCAAGGCGATGAAAAAAATCGCGGGCGGATTGCGGCTGGATATGGCCGCTTATAACGAAATTGCTTCCTTTGCCCAATTCGGGTCGGATCTGGACAAATCAACCAAAAATCAGCTGATACGGGGGCAGGTTTTGCAG
>CALAEB010000622.1 GCA_937890875.1 uncultured Anaerolineaceae bacterium
CGACGCTTTTGTCTGAGGATTTTCCCCGGGACCGTATATCCCATGCATTATATACTGGCCGGGTATAAATTTATGCGGAACCCGACACGAAATATTACGATAACCGTTTCCTGCGCCTGGTGATCCTGCCGGTTTTGAAAGACACATCCCGTTTGCGCTTTGCTGTGTTTCTCCGTCTTTATCGGCGGAAAAGGACCGTAAAAGAGAATCATAAATTTTGGGAAATGCTATTGACAGATGACCCGATTCCGTTAGAATCTATGCTTATAATGAATAAGTTAACCGTTTGTTTCATGATGTGTATGCAAAAAAAGCGAGAGAAACCGTTCTGATCGTTGTTTTTTTGATACTTGTGAATTGAGGACGGGGTCTCTTGGCAAAGAAGACCCCGTTTTTTTATCTGAACCGGCGGTCTGACGTTTGAAAAATTGTGTGGAAACAACAACGTACTTTTGGAAAAGGAGAACGGAAATGAACAGCAGCCTAATCACCATTGATTGGATCAGTCAGATAACAGGGATGATCATTCCGATGTGTATGTGTATGCTCATGTGTATGTGTTCGATCATGCATTCTAAAACCATGCTGCGAGAAAGGGAAACAGTGCATTTTCCCGATTGAGACGAAAAAAATCGGAAATTCAATGGAATCCTCAGCAGTAAAAGGGGATTCCATTTTTTTTAAAGCGTTGTCGAAGAGGTATTAAACCCGATGCGCCGGGATGTTTTTCGGATAATGAATACAAATCTGCGCACGGACTGTTAAAAAAAGAAGGAACAGGGTATTGATCATGAAAAAGTCATCAAAAGGTTTGGTTCTGGCTATTATTTTGGCCCTTGCAATTCCGGTATTTGCCGGTTTTGCTGCCGTAAACTCAGCTATCGCCGCCGATGCGACGGCAAGAACATTGGATGAGATTAAGGAAAGCGGCAAGATTATTATCGGTGTTTTCAGCGATAAAGCTCCTTTCGGCTACGTGGACGCCAATGGGGATTATCAGGGCTACGACGTATATTTCGCAAATCGCATCGGTGAGGATTTGGGCGTTGAGATCGAATATGTATCGGTGGAACCCGCCAGCCGGGTGGAATATCTGAAGACCGGCAAAGTGGACATCATTCTGGCTAACTTCACGGTCACACCGGAACGAGCTGAATCTGTGGATTTTGCGCTGCCTTACATGAAGGTCGCCCTGGGCGTGGTCAGCCCGAACAGCGCGCTGATCACGGATGTTGAACAGCTGAACGGCAAAACCCTGATTGTCGCGAAAGGGACAACGGCTGAGACATACTTTACCGAAAATCATCCCGAAGTCAAACTGCTGAAATTCGACCAGTATACCGAAACTTTCAATGCGCTGCTGGACGGACGCGGGGATGCTTTCTCGACCGACAACACGGAAGTTCTGGCCTGGGCATTGCAGAATGAGGGCTTTACCGTGGGGATTGAAAGTCTCGGCAGTTTGGATACCATCGCGCCGGCTGTACAGAAGGGCAATACCGAATTGCTGGAATGGCTGAACGAAGAAATCAAAGCGCTGGGCGAAGAAAACTTCTTCCATGCGAACTACGCCGAAACGTTGTCACCGGTTTACGGAGATGCGGTTTCTCCTGACAGTCTGGTCATCGAAGGCGGCGTGATTGAGTAATCCCGCTTGTATGGAAATGGCGGCTTAAAAATGCCGCCGATCGTTTGCCGACAGCGCTGAGTGCAGAGAACGAAGAGAGTGCCCCGAATGGACGCTCTCTTTTTGCTGCAATTCTGATGGCAATGCGCTGAAGTGAGGTGGCATGTTTTGAGTCATTGGCTTGCTGCTGCCGGGCTTTACAGTATAATCTTGTTTGTATCACGAGCGCAGAAACAGGGTAATTACAAGCCTGCTGAACCAGCGGGTTTATTCGAAGGGGATACTGATTTTGATTTGAATATCAAAAGTCAAATTGCGGAAGCGGAGACTGGAGTTCTGTTCGGCGGAGAGTCATATAATAAAAAACAGCGGTTATGGAAAGTTTAAAAAAACGGACGTTTGGTTTTGAAGGAAAACAGCTGCGGTTTGCTTGTTTTTTATCCAGAATCGGGTAGGTTTTGCAGGTCCGCTGCGTGAGTTTTTATCCTGAGAATGGTGGAGATTGCGAATGGAAATCATGTGGGCCCCCTGGCGGGGCGACTATATCGCCGGAACGGCCGATCAACCTCAGCAGGAACCGGGCGGCTGTGTTTTTTGTGAAGCTTTAACGGCAGAAAGTGATCTTGACCGGTATATTATTCATCGGGGAAAACATGTATTCGTAATCATGAATTTGTTCCCCTATAATAACGGGCATTTGCTGGTGATTCCGAACAAACATATCAGCAAGGTAAGCTTGATGGATCCGGAAACTCGTTATGAGATGATGGATTTTCTGGTGAAAGCGGAACAGGTGCTGGGCCGGGTATATCATCCGCATGGTGTTAACATCGGCGCGAATATCGGCGCGGCTGCCGGCGCGGGCATTGCGCAGCATGTCCACTTCCATGTGCTTCCGCGCTGGAATGCGGATTCGAATTTTATGACGACGGTTGCGAATACCCGCGTGATCCCGGAAGCGTTGGAAGTCACCTGGGAAAAAATCCGGAAAGCCTGGGATGCGGAAAACCCCTGAACAATTTGTTCAGGAGCCGTGATATTGAAAAAAGCCGGAAATCCGGAATCAAAGGATTTTTTGAGCAAACCGGCAGCAATCCGTTTACAAAAGTTTCCGGGGTTGCCCTGGTTTTTCACCCGGTGAAAAACCAGAGGCATAACGTGTCCTTTTTATGATTCGCGCTGCAGACGCAGATCGCTTTGGGAATCCGCTCCTGTTTTTTTCAGGATACCTGTAATCAAAAAATAAGATAAATAACTGTTGACGAATTCCGATTCATTATGTATAGTTTGTGTAACGATGCTGTAAAATTATCGTAAACAAGACTCACTTATGGAAAGGAGTGTCGCTGTTATGGATTACGCAATGATCGGTAAACTGGAAAAAGCCAAACAATATGCCAAGGAGAGGGATCGTTTTACCTTTAACTCTTTTGAGGTTTCTATCGAGGGCTCCAACGGCCCGCATGTCGTTACTTATGATCATGGAACATGGACTTGTGATTGCAGTTTCTTTCAATCACGCGGCCGCTGCAGTCATACGATGTCATTAGAAGTCATTCTGGAAGGA
>CALAEB010000623.1 GCA_937890875.1 uncultured Anaerolineaceae bacterium
CGGCAGCCCGTCGCGCTGTGCAATGGAGAGATCAGCTCCGCTGTCTGTAACGATCTGCATAAACCTCCCTGATTCCCGGGAAAACCGCTCCCCGGGGGTTGCGGCAGGACTTTGTTGAGCCCTGCCGCTTGAATTTCTCTGTGATCAGAAACATTTGTTCTCGAAGATGTTCCGCCGGCTCAGGCAACTTGACGCTTTGCCAGGCATTCGGCGCAATGCCCTGAGGCTTCCCACAACCCGTCGGCGACCGGCGCCCAATTCTCGGCCGCATTTTTACATTTTGCCGAGAGCTCAAAGACATCCTCCGGATCCTGCAAGTCGGTGGAACGTGCGCCGGAGCGTTCCACCATCCGGGCCAGCGCGCCCGGGTTATCCAGCAGCGGGCATGGGCGCAGATGGTTGTTATTGAATGGCTGTCCTTCTTTGTAGGCCATGAACAGCGGAGATTGCAGCGCTTCCAGCAGCGTTTTCTCATAAACACTGGAGTCGGAATAGTGAATAAATGCGCAGGGTTCCATGTCGCCGTTTGCGTTGATATGCAGGTAGCGCCTTCCGCCGGCGATACATCCGCCGGCGTATTCGCCGTCGTTCCAGAAATCAAGCGTGAATAACGGTTTGGTTTCCCGGAATTTACGGATCTGATGATACATAAACGCACGCTGCTCGTCAGTTGCCATCAGCTCGGGTACAGCACCTTGGCCGACAGGCATATAGGTAAAGAACCAGCAGAATTTTGCCCCCCAGTCGATCATCTGGTCGAAATATGCCTCGGAACCGATCACATCCACATTTTTGCTGGTGTAACAGCAGGAGATGCCGAACGGCAGCCGTCTGGCTTTCAGGATCGCTATCGCCCGTTCCACTTTTTTGAAGGTGCCCTGACCGCGGCGGAAGTCGGTGTCGGCTTCAAAGCCTTCCACGCTGATCGCGGGAATAAAGTTCTTGACCCGCAGCATTTCATCGGCAAAAGCCTCGTCAATGAGCGTGCCGTTAGTAAAAGCAGCGAACTGGCAGTCGGAATGCGCTTCGCAAAGGCGGATGATGTCCGCCTTCCGTACCAGCGGCTCGCCGCCCGAGTACAGGTAGAAGTAAGTGCCCAGTTCTTTCCCCTGGCGGATGATGCTGTCCAGCGTCTCATAAGACATATTCAACTGGTTGGAGTGATGGTTGCAGTATCCTGCCGCCCAGCAGCCGATGCATTCAAGATTACAGGCAGAGGTAGGATCCAGCAGGATGGCCCATGGGACATTGCAGCCGTATTTTGCCCGATATTCCTCCTGTTTACGTTCACCGGTAATGCTCGCGTTTACCACGAAGTTGCTGAACGTGGTCTTCAGGACGTCGTTATCGATATCCTGCCAGAGCTCCATAACAAACTGGTGCCAGATATTCTCAGGATCATCCAGAATTTTATGAAATACTTCTGACATGGCAGAAAAATCATCTCCCCAGATGTTCTCTACCCATGTAAGAAGCTTGGGCAGATTTTTTTCGGGATTTCCGGAGATATAGTTCATCGCCTGATTCAGGACAAACGCCTGGATCTTTTCATTTGCTTTCATATATTTTTCCTTTTTTAACTGTTTATTTGTGCCTGGGCCGCTGCTGCCGGTACTTCCGGACGGAATCTCCCGGTAAGCGGCCCGGGCGGTCACAGGCGCCGGCGTATCTGATCAGGAAGCCTCTCTTCGGTAAATGTGCCTGTTTCAAACATTCCTCATTTCTGAGCGGAACTATTGTTTCTTGCTATTTCTATAAATGACGATAGCGACGATGACTACGACGACGGCGACAACGATGACGATCGGTGACATTGGATTTCCTCCTTCCTGTTTTTTTGCGGACATTACCAGTTCCCGGATGGCGGGACTCTGATCGCATATCGGTCAGGCCAGCAGACTGTTGGCCTTTTCGCAAACCTCGTAAATCTCATCATATTTCTGATCGATCAGAGGTATTACCTGTTCAGTTTTCTTTCTGCGAATGTTGACATAGGCGAAGTACGGAATGATCCAGCCTGCCAGACCGGGTATGGCCAGGATGATGGCGAGCGGAATCTGCTCTGCGAGGATGGCAAATACGGATCCCGCGATAAAAGCTGCCCCGATGAGGCCGATGGTATAGGCTGCAATGGAAGCGTTGACACCTTTGGAAAATTCCAATTTTTCAATTTCCGCAACGCAGGCGTCAAATTGACGCTGCAGCCTGCTCAATTCCGCTTTATTGCGGATCTTGCGGTCCCGTTTGAATTTCATGATTACGGAACCAACGTTCTGGATTGAGAAAGAAGTCCCTTCCATTATCCAGCCGAAATTGGGATAACCATCGGCATATACCGGTTCCATCTCGTGTTTTACCGTAATATCCTTGTACTCATAGCCTACAAAATTGTCTGCATTTTTTGTGATCTCACTCATAAATATTTCTCCTTTAGCTTGTCTGTTCCTGCGGATCTTTTCTGATCCTGAAGATGTTTCCATTCTATATTCGTGTTGTTGCCGAATTGCTTGAGAAATATTTCTGAAATGTTAATTACAGGCGCCGATTTTCAGCAATTCGCAATCTGAGGAAACCTGCCTGACAAAAAGAAAAACAGGAGAACCACAGATTATGCTTTCCATGTTTCGAAATTCCGGCCAATTTTCTATCGGGCGATTCCTGTTTTCGACAGGTTATAAGACCGTACTGTCTAGAATCGGCAGCCGAACATCTTCCGTCCGGAATTCGATGCAGGTAAAGTTGCCTCCAGGAGTCAAATCAAAGCCTCTGATGTTGGCAGCCGATTTCCATTCAACGCATACGCCGGTTTCATTGTCGATAACAAAGGTGTATCGCTGTGAAAAGATGGAAAGTTTCATTCTGATTTCATAGACCCTGCAGTCCCTTCCCGCGATTTGCGTATCACCGGTATATTTTGCGGTTCCGCTGTGCCGTACGGAGGACTTTTGGGCATATTGCAGAAATTCCTGCGTGGTTTCTTCCACAAACTTGGGGGTGTAAACGGCTTGGTCCAAATCGATAAAATTCCCGTCTATATCTGCATAATACATCTGATAACCTCCGCCCGAAGGAACAAACAGCAGTTCCTCTGTGGGTGAATTGAAATAAATCCTTCCATCCGCGTCTTTTCCCCTGGTAATCTGAATCAGCCTGCCGCTTTTGCTTTCTATTTCGTATGTAATCAGGTATTCTTCCGGCAGCTGCGCGGGTTGTAATAAATCTTCGGTCAACATATCATTTTCTCCTGTGCGGTTGTTATTCTGTTTGAATCCTGCCATGCTCAGCGTCGCGGCCAGCACAAGGCAAATTGCCAGCCATCGGCTGGGTGGACAATGCCGGATTTTTCTTTGGATTTTCATGTCTGCTCTCCATCTGTGTTTGTGGAATTACCATAGCCTCTTCAGAACGAAGAAACGCATTTGACTTTGCGCATACGTCATCGATACTGTAAATTCAAATTTTTTCGAGGATACTATTTCGTTCCTTTGGCCGGTTATTGCTTTATGTAAATCTCATAGTTTGTGGTTTGTAAGTTCAGATTCAGCTTGTTTGAAGCCGTTTCGTAACCGCGCGTCTGCGCTTCCACATAATTTTTTTCGTTCACCTGATATTCCAAATCATCCAGTTCACTGAAGATACCGCTGACCGTAGTAGAAGCGCGCAGTCTGCATTTCAGTCCCCTGTGCGGGGAGTGTATGGAAATCTGGCCGTTTGTGGTTATTGCGTCTATGCTACAAACTGGCTCCTGCTCCTTATAGCCCAAATTGTCAAATCGCAGTGGCGAATCCGAGGTTTTGGCGTAAAGCTGTACAATATCCGAATCTTTTATATCGATTTTCGCGTTGTTCGTCACCAGCCGGGCGTGAAACGTGCTCACATCGTCCAGTGATATTTTTGCGTATGTGGTTTGCGCATCAATTTCCCGCATTTCCAGATTGTCCAATATAATTGGCGCGTTTTTCGTCTCACAATACAGGCGTTCGCCTCTGGTACAGGAAACCCTGACCAACTCATTTTTGGTGCTCAACTCGATTTTTTCGGCTTCGATATCATCCATCGAAATGGGCGCGTTTCTATTTTTCAGGCGTATGCTGCCGATGTGCGCTGTTTGGGGTACACGAATGGTTATGCCCAGCAGATACAGCGCGTTGTCGGCGTAGCTCAGGCTAAAAACACCGTTTTCCTCTATAAGTGTAAGATGCGGGTTCAAGCGGCTTTTTGCTTTGTAATACACCTCCACTTCTATCCTGTCACTGTTGTGAACATTCAGCTTAACAGGGGCGTTTTTACCCTCAAATACAAGCGTGCGTATGCCGTCGCCGAGATTAGAGCTGGACATAAACTTTTCCTCACGCGTGCCAAACATTAATTCATCTGTTGACTGCAGCACATTCCGTGTCGTTTCTTCTATGGAGGAGCGCAGATCGTTGATCCATCCAAAGTCTGGCCTCAGAAGGCGCGGCATCCATGGTTCCAATTCCGGCCAATTGGAATGGCGTGGACGTTCAGCCTCATCCTGTACCTGCCTGAGCAGCGCCATCGCCTCATCCGTTGTGATTTTTCCTTCCCGCAGCATTTCCAATATTTTAAGTTTTTCTTCACTCATGGTATTTCCCTCTATTCTGATATCAGTTGACGTTGTGCCTTGTCAAAAAAAGGCATAAAGCTTTCCAGTATTTCATAATCCAACCCGTTATCGATAAAATAATGAATAATCAAATCCTTTTGCTTACGGTTCAAAAACAAAAGCATTTCTTCCAGAAAATCGAACTTCTTCCGCTCCAGTAAAAGTATTACGATCTCGGTTCGTATATCCCGCGTCACAAATGGTATTAACATCTCCAGTGTCTCATAATCCCCTTTTTCAGCCACACGCCTGATGAGTTTTATCCGCTGCGCCATGTTCAAATAGGGCAAAATGTCGTCAATTACAACCCAGTAACGATCCATATTGAGCAGAATTTCCAGCAGAATATCTTTTTGCCGCCCGTTGAGCGCCATGAAAATATCCAAAGGAATGCTTAGTTCCTGAACATTTTTCGCTTTTTCAAACTCATAAAGTATCTTTGCAAATATCTTCTCGTCTACAAAAGTGTTCAGCGCCTGCATGATATCGGAAAAATCGTTGGATTGCCCGGTTGTGCCCGCTGTTAAAATGTCCTCCACGGTTATGCTGTAAATTTCCGCAATCTCAGGCAGCAATGTGATATCAGGCATGGATTCGCATCGTTCCCATTTTGAAATCGCCTGTGGCGTTAAGTTCAGCTTTTCCGCTACATTTAACTGCGTCAGGTTGTTTTTCATACGCATTTGCCTTAAATAATTGCTTATCTTCGACGTATCAACGATGACCCACCTCCTTTCCGGAGATAATCCTGTGTTTCAATGAACGCTCAATTTTTGCCCTGACTTTTTTCCTGAAACAGTATCTTCATGCCACAGGACGGAAGGAAATCTGCAGACAAAATTCGAACTTTCTAATGTTAGTTATATCCACGCATCTTCATGTTTACAATGAACCATCGGTTGAGTTAAGCTGTGTCTGAAAAAGAGCGGGGAGTGAACGATTGATGTGCCTATCTTACTGAAGGATTGTTTACGAGTTGCTTATAAAATATTTGAGAAATATTAATCGTAAAATTATTCCTGCATCAAGTGACGGCGGAGATGCCTCCGTTTGATAAAAAACAGCCCGAGTTCGGGCTGCGCTGTTGGATGTTTTCGTAATAATGGATTTTCTATTGTTCGGTTTTTAACCTTACAGTGAAGACTGAACCTTTGCCCGGTTCGCTCTTTACCGATATGGTTCCGCCTGCCAATTCAACGGCACGCAGCGAAAGAGCAAGTCCAAGCCCGTTGCCTTCGCCGGAACGGGAGGTGTTCCCCTGATAAAACTTGTCGAAGATATGCTTCATGGTTTGCCTGTCCATGCCGCAACCGGTATCGGAAAAGGATACCATTATGGAATCCTCCTCCGATGTCTGAGATAAGCAGACTTTTCCGCCGGGTTCCGTGAATTTCAGCGCATTGGAAAGCAGGTTGTGCCAAACGATCTCCAATATGCTTTCATCGGCACGGATCATGGCGCGGTCATCCATATCAGCCGTAAATTCGATATTCTTTTGTTCCCAAGCTCCTTCAAAAATGAGCGCGCAGTCACAAAGCTGCCGGCACAGATCAAAAGGCTCCGTAATCGGCAGGATCTCCTGGTTCTCCAATTTATTGAGTTTGAGAATATTGGTTACCAGTGCGGTCAGATTTTCCGATGTCGCAAGGATTGTTTCCGCATATTCATCCCTGAGCTGCGGCGGGAGCTCTTCTTTTTTGAGCATTGGTGCGTGGCTCCTGATAACGGAAAGCGGCATACTGATCTTATGGGATATGCCGGCAATAAAATTATTCTTCAGCGTTTCGATACTGCCCAGCTCCTCCACCATCTTATTGAAATCCTCAAACATGACGTCGATATAATCCAACTTGTCCGCGTTGTGGGCAGGCTCCAGATAGACCGAGAAATCACCTTTGGAGACCTTTTTTGCGGCCTCACTGAGTTTTCTCATCGGTTTTTCATACGCGTGAAATTTCTGACGGTTCGTCACAAAGAAAAAAATGGCGGTAATGAGCGCCCAGAATCCCGCTATCTTCCCGATCAGTTCCGGAGGAACCGGGAGAAAATCGACATACTGGGCGAGGATAATGGATTGCCCGAAAGACAGCGTTAACAGGATCAGGTAAGTTAATCCATATTTCAACCACATGGTATATCCGGGCTTATCAAGCCGGCTGTAATTTTTGATTGGTATATGACTCATTGATCCCGGATATGTTTTAAATTATTGAAAGGGAAACTTTTCATTGG
>CALAEB010000624.1 GCA_937890875.1 uncultured Anaerolineaceae bacterium
AAATAAATTTTCCAATCCCGGAAGACCCGCAGCATTCGTTCCTCCGGAAGTTGAATCTTCGGGAGCACAGCAGACTGTACTTCCTCATAGAGCCGGATTGCCGGCGCGGATTCCTCCCGGCCAAGCTGAGTCCGGTACAAAAGCGCGCTTTGCCGAAGATTGGGGATCCATTGCAGGATCAGCAGCAGCGCGAACAACCCGTTCTGCAGTTTCTGCCGCTTTCCGGCTTGATCCGCTCCGTCGAAAAGATTGGGAAGAAAAGCAAACAAAGGCAAAGCGATGACTAGATAATAATGCAGGCGGCGCGACGCGGCCAGCAAAACCACAATAACGGCCGCTGTCAGATAAACCAGGCTGACCAAACTGCGCGTCCGTTCCCGACTCTGACGCCAAAGCCCGGCTGCCAGGCCGCCGAATGCCAGAATAAAAAACCAGGTTTCGGCATAATTCAGCCGGACATCGGCAGGGAGGTTGCCATTTTCAAAAAAAGGAGTCTGGTAGCGGACGAAGATGCCAGTGCCGGTTTGTTCAAACTGGAGCTGCTGCGTGCGAATGATCTCCGCGCGTTCCTGCGGCAGCAGCAGCAGCGGATTTGAAAGCACTAGAAAAAGGAACATCACGCCGACGAACAACGCTCCGCGGAACAAAATCACCCGCAGGCGGACCTCGCCGCGAAAGCGGCCCAACAACAGATAAAGCGGAATCACCGGGGCAAAATAAACGCCGGTGTATTTGACACTGAGCGCAACGCCGCAGCAAGCCGCGGCCGCATAAAAAGATTTTCCGAATCGCAGCGCATCACGGTCCAGAAAAAACAGAATCAGCGCGACCAGCAATACGGCCAGGCTGTCTGGATGCCACCAGAAATGATTCAGAAGGACGGCCGGAATGGTCAGCAGAAAAAGGAAAAGCCCAACGGAAAGAAATCGTTTTTTGAAGCGGGTCCCCAGCCAGACAAAAATTCCTGCCGCAAGAATCATCGGCAGCACGCTGACCATTTGGCGCAGCCAGCAGACAATCAGCCGGGTATCCGACGGCCAACCGCTCCCGCTGATCAGTTTCAGCGGAAAAAGCAAGACGGCTGAAACGAAATAGAAAGGATATCCGTAGAAGTAATGCAGATAGACAGTGAAGTTACGGATGCTTTGGTAGACTGTTTCTCCCGACGTCAGCATCCGGATCACATGTTCATATTGCGCGTACTCGTCCACTTCGAAAATGGCCAGCATCTCGGGTGTTTCCGAGCCGGTCAGATTGGCCGGGATCATCAGACAGAAAACGATGATTCCGATGAGAATTAACAGCAGCAGCGTGGATTTCTGGGATTTGTCCATAGCGATATTATAGACGAATTCGGCGCTGCACCGTTTCGAAGTATGAAAAGACACTTTGCAGTTCTCCTTTTGTTCGCAGGAGATTCTCAATTTCATATTGCCGGCAGCGCGGCAGAAATTCAAAATTTAGGTCGAGTGCCAAAAGGGTGAATTTTCCAAAAAGAGTTATCTGTTGTTCTGTTTTTTACTGGGCTTCGCCCAGTAAAAAACAGAACAACAGTTTCCGCTTCGACAATTTGACTTTTGATACTTTAATCAAATCTGGCTCGAGTGTCAAAAGCCGAATTCAGGCAGCCAGTCAATGATCCTGTCACAAGACGGGTATAAAAATCAGAACCCAAGGTATCCTTTTGAGAACAGCGTTTTGTTTCCGGTCTGATCCGAAATAAGACACTGCGCAAACGGATTCCAGCGAACGGAACCGCTTGTCCGGGCTGCTTCCGATCGATATATATCATTGAATGCGGAACATTAATCTTAACAACAAGTGCGGAAACAGCAATTCAAATTTTGGGGAAAGGTTCTCAGGGTTATCCTGGATTTCAAAAAGATTTCCCTGTTTCGAATCACCGGTTTGTAAATGGACAGAAAACTTAAGGAGATTTATGAATATTGAAACACCGGCCGGAGACGGCCGGACACACTGGAAACGCAGCTTTTTTACGATTGCCGCAGGACAGGCGGTATCGCTGATCGGCAGCAGCGCGGTTCAATTCGCGCTGATCTGGTGGCTGGCCAGCGAAACGGCCTCGCCGATCATGATGTCACTGGCCGGACTGGCGGCTTTTCTGCCGCAGATGCTGCTGGGTCCCTTTGTCGGCGTGTGGATCGATCGGCTGCCGCGGAAAACGATCATTATCGGCGCAGATCTGTTCCTGGGGATTGCCGCCACCTGTTACGCCGTTGCGCTTCATTTCTGGGAGCTGCCGGCCTGGACGGTCTGTCTTGTGTTGGGAATCCGCGGGATCGGCGGCGTTTTTCACGCCCCGGCAATTCAGGCCGCGATCCCGATGCTGGTTCCGAAAGAGGAACTGCTGCGGGTCAACGGTTGGACCCAGTTTTTGATCTCCGGCGCGAACATTCTCGGTCCGGCGATCGGAGCGGCAATGTATGCGGCACTGCCGCTGCCGGTGATCCTGCTCTCCGATCTGATCGGAGCAATTGCCGCCTGTCTCGCCGTCGCCGTGGTAAAAATACCGGAGTTGGCACATGAAGAACAGAAACAACCGGACTTTATCCGGGAAATCCGGGAAGGCGCGGTCATTTACCTGAACGACAAAAAACTTCTGATCGTTACGCTGGCGACGCTGGGCGGAATGATTTTCTTCGCTCCGTTATCCACCTATTATCCGCTGATGACCAGCGATTATTTTAAAGGGACGGCCTGGGACGCAAGTTTCGTCGAAATCACTTTCGCGCTGGGCATGATGCTGGGCGCGATCGCGTTCAGCCAGTTCGGAAGGATTCAAAATAAACTGAACGTAGTTCAGCTGGGGTTGATGGCATTGGGGGCGACAGCGCTGATCAGCGGAATCCTGCCGCAGAACAGGACGGGATTCTGGATCTTTGCCGTGGTCTGTCTGGCAATGGGGGGCAGCATGAATGTATTTAATATTCCTTATACCGCCTACCTGCAGGAGACCATCCCGCATGAGGCGCAGGGCCGGGTATTCTCGCTGTTGGGCAGTATGACCTCCTTCACCATGCCGGTCGGATTGCTGATCGCCGGCCCCGTGGCGGAAGCGGAAGGCGTTTCATTCTGGTTTCTGATCACCGGGGTCGTCGTTATCATCGCCGCACTCGCAAGTATGGCCGCTTTGCGGCGATATGAACAGAAAGCCGGAGCCTGAATAAGATTTGTTTGTTCCTGGCGTTTCTTCAGCGCCGGTCTTCGTATTTCGAATTACAGGTTGTTTTAAGACTTTTCGCAAAAATTTTCAGCGATTTGAAACACGGTCAGCCTGTCAAAAGCGGACCAAATTCGGCAAAACTTTTACAACCTGCGGGAGGACCGATGGCCCTCCCGCACAATACTCCCTGCGACAGGAGATCCCCAATGATATCGCTGATCCTGTGCCGGATCAGCCCGACGGTCCGCCGGCATTTCGCAACATGGTCCCAGTGTCAAAAGTCAAATCGCAGGAGCGGAAACTGCCGGCGTGGATCATTTAAGAATCATGTAAAGAAATCGTTTTTCTGTCATAAGCGACCCGCGGCATGCTATAATCCAATCAATATAGGAAGAATCTGAAACTATCGAGGATAAGCGATGGAAGTGCGTCTTGAGCGGCTGTCAAAGCACTTTGGCAAGGTAGTTGCGGTGGATGCGTTGACCTTAACCATTGAAGATGGAAAGCTGATCGTGCTGCTGGGTCCGTCCGCCTGCGGAAAGTCAACCACACTGTTTATGCTGGCAGGGTTATACGAACCAACCGGCGGAGCGATTTATTTTGGTGATGAGGACGTTACCAAAGTTGCCCCGGAAAAACGCGGAATCGGGCTGGTATTCCAGAACTACGCGCTTTATCCGCACATGACCGTGCTGGACAATATCCTGTTTCCCCTAATCAATTTAAAAATCCCCAAAGCCGAGGCCCAAAAGCTGGCTTACGAAATGACAGAACTGGTGCAGATCAGCGAACTGCTCAACCGGAAACCGAAGGAACTCTCCGGCGGGCAGCAGCAGCGGGTCGCGATTGCCCGGGCTTTGGTCAAAAAACCAAGATTGCTGCTGCTGGACGAGCCGCTTTCCAACCTCGACGCGCGGCTGCGCATT
>CALAEB010000625.1 GCA_937890875.1 uncultured Anaerolineaceae bacterium
ACTTTTCCGGCTTCCGGTAAGCCAGCGCGACCCAATCTTTGATCTGCCGCTGTTCAATGAACTGCAAACCAAAACGTTCTGCGGTGCTGCGGATTTTTTCTTCCTGCTCGTCCAATATTCCGCTCAGCAAAATGACCCCGCCCGGGGAGACCAGGTCCGCCAGCCCCAGGTCAAACAGGCGGATGATGACCGGAGCCAGTATATTCACCATCACGACCGGAGCCTGACTGATCCCATATTCTCCGCTGCGGATCTCCGAGACAGAACCCTTCTGCAGCTCAAGCCGCTCGCGGACGCCGTTCCGTTCCGCGTTTTCGGCGCTGTTCTGCATCGATTCATCATCAATGTCGACCCCCAACGCCTGATCCGCGCCTAAAAGCAGCGCGCCGATCGCGAGAATACCGGAACCGCAGCCGACATCGATCACATTTTCCCCGGGAATCGTATATCGTTCCACCATCTCAAGGCAAAGCTGCGTGGTCGGGTGTGTCCCGGTGCCAAAGGCCATGCTCGGATCGATTTTTACCGGAATCCGTTCCGGATCCGTATTCGGGATCCAAGCCGGCAGAATTAACATTTTCTCTCCGATCAGAATCGGACGGTAGAACTTCTTCCAGGAGGACATCCAATCCTCGTCTTCAATATACCGGAATTCCGGCTCAGGAACGGAAGCGATCCGGCCCAAATACCAAAGCCCTTCCTGAATGCGCTGGCGTTTTTCTTCCATCGTTTCATCAACCGGCAGATATCCGTAAACCCGGCAGGGGCCGAAAGGCGTACCCAGATCTTCCGCATCGTTGTAATCAATTCCGCGCTCGACAACCACGCCGTTTTCAGCATACCGCGATAACACTTCGGCCACAGCTTCGGCAATTTCGTTATCCACGGTCACATTAATCTCGAGCCAGGATGGATCTTTCTTATCCATTGATCGCCTCTTTAATCCGGTCCCAGAAACTTTTTTCCTGAGGGATGACCTCCGTGCCCAAAGTGGGCGCCAGCTGTTCCATCAGATCCCGCTGCTCGGCGGTCAGCGAATGCGGGATGACCACATTGATAATTACTTTTTGATCACCGCGTCCGTTGCTGCGCAGATAGGGAACGCCTTTCCCTTTCAGCGTAAAGCCCTTACCGGGCTGTGTTCCGGACGGAATCTTCAGCTGTTCCGAACCGTCGATCGTCGGGACTGTGATATCGTCTCCCAGCGTGGCTTGAGCGATGTTAATATTGAGATCCACTTGGATATCAAAGTCATGCCGGTGGAAGAACTTGTGCTGATTCACTCTCACATCCACATAAAGATCCCCGTTCGGTCCGTTATTTTCGCCGGGCTGCCCTTCACCGGACAACCGGATACGGGTTCCGGTATCGACACCGGCGGGGACCGAGACGACTTTCTTTACAGTTTTTCGCTCAATGCCCCGTCCGTGGCACTGGGTGCATGGCGAGGGGATCGTTTCTCCGCGCCCGCCGCAGACCGGACAGGTTGTCACCTGGACCATCGATCCGAACATGGTCTGACGGGAGGTCTTCACTTCACCCGAGCCGTTACAGGTTGAACAGCGCTGCGGTTTTGTGCCGGGTTCGGCGCCGGATCCGTGACATCGGGAACATTTTTCGTCCCGGTTGAAAATAATTTCCTTATCCGCACCGAAACAGGCCTCTTCAAACTGCATCGTCACAGTCGTCTGTAAGTCGGCGCCTTTTCGGGGAACGTTCCGCTGCTGCGCGCGTGTTCCGCCGAATCCTCCGAAACCGCCAAAGCCGCCAAAGCCGAACAAATCTCCCAGAATGTCGGAGAGATCGACTGCGGAATAATCAAAGCCATTCCCCATGCCGCTGACTCCGGCTTTGCCGTACCGATCATAGGCCGCTCGCTTATCCGGATCCGACAAAACCTGGTAAGCCTCGTTAATCTCTTTAAATTTTTCTTCCGCTTCGGGTGTTTTGTTTACGTCCGGATGATATTTCCTGGCCAGATTCCGGAATGCGGTCTTCAATTCATCCGCACTCGCGTTTTTGTTCACACCCAGAATTTCATAGTAGTCGCGTTCTGTTGCCATTATTTTTCGTATCCGCCTGTCCTCTTCAAAGAATTTCTTTTCCCGCTGTCAAGCAATAATTTGGAAAAAAACTGTTTTCGCTGTTATGTACTTATGATATTTTTTCGTCCTGCGAAAAAATATCATAAGTACATAACGATTTCTGCAGAACAATAACCCTTTTGAGTATACTCTGATTGATAAAAAACACTGTATCAGGTCTTTATTATAAAAGTCCCTGACACAGTGATTTATTTTTTACGGCCTTATTCGGTTACATGCTGCGGAATTCGCCGTCCACGACATCATCGTTTCCGCCGTTGTTCCCGGAATCGCCTCCCGGGTTTTGTCCGCCGGCGGAAGCACCCTGGTCAGGAGCTGCGCCCGGCTGTTGGTACATTGTACTTCCCAACTGTTGAATCAGGCTGTTCAGTTCTTCGGTTTTGGCCTTCATACCATCAAAGTCGGTTCCGTTCAGCATACCTTTCAGTTCATTCGCCTTTGTTTCCACATTCGTCTTCATATCAGCGGGAATCTTGTCGCCATAATCGGCAATCATCTTCTCGACCGTGTAGACTGCGTTATCCGCATTGTTGCGGATTTCGATCCCTTCCTTCCGTTTGAGGTCTTCGTCCGCATGCGCTTCGGCTTCTTTCTTCATCCTGTCCACTTCGGAGTCGGATAAACCGGAAGAAGCGGTGATGGTAATATTCTGGCTGCGGTTGGTAGCCTTGTCGACTGCCGTAACCTTCAGAATGCCGTTCGCATCGATATCAAAAGTGACCTCAATTTGCGGGACGCCGCGGCGAGCCGGCGGAATGCCATCCAGAATGAATTTCCCCAAACTTTTGTTGTCGGCCGCCATCGGGCGTTCGCCCTGAAGCACGTGAATTTCAACCGAGGTCTGCGAGTCTGCCGCGGTGGAATAGATCTGGCTCTTTTTGGCCGGGATGGTCGTATTCCGTTCGATCATCGGCGTGGCAACACCACCCATCGTTTCAACCGACAAAGTCAGCGGCGTCACGTCCAGCAGCAAGATGTCATTCACCTCGCCGCCCAGCACACCGGCCTGGATTGCCGCACCGATGGCAACAACTTCGTCCGGGTTCACGCTCCGGTTCGGTTCTTTTCCGAATTCACGCTTTACCGCTTCCTGCACTGCAGGCATCCGGGTCATACCGCCGACCATCACAACTTCGTTGATGTCGCTGCTTTTCAGCCCGGCATCGCGCAGCGCATTGCGGACCGGTTCCAGGCTTCGGGAGACGAGATCCGCGGTTAATTGTTCTATCTTCGCGCGGGAAAGTGTCAGCACCAGGTGTTTCGGGCCGGTCGCGTCCGCTGTGATATAAGGCAGGTTAATCTCGGTCTGCATTGTGCTGGAAAGCTCAATTTTTGCTTTCTCAGCCGCTTCTTTCAGCCGCTGCAGAGCCTGACGATCATTCTTCAGATCCATGTTGTTCGATTTCTTGAACTCATCGATCAAATAATCCATGATGCGCTGGTCAAAATCGTCACCACCCAGGAACGTATCCCCGGAAGTGGAACGGACCTGGAACACACCGTCACCGACGTCCAAAATTGAAATATCGAAAGTTCCGCCGCCCAAGTCATATACGGCGATCAATTCGTTCGTTTTCTTATCCAATCCATAAGCCAATGAAGAAGCGGTCGGTTCGTTGATAATCCGCAGCACTTCCAGCCCGGCGATCTTGCCGGCGTCTTTGGTTGCGTTCCGCTGACTGTCATTGAAGTAAGCCGGAACCGTGATCACCGCCTGAGAGACCTTTTCTCCCAGATATGCTTCCGCATCGGCTTTCATTTTGGCCAGAATCATGGCTGACACTTCCGGAGCGGAATATTCCTTGCCGTCTAAAATGACGCGGACATCTCCGTTCGGGGCTTTCGCAACTTTATAGGGAACGCGGCTCAACGTCCGCTGCACTTCGGGGTCATCATATTTTCGGCCCATGAAACGCTTGATTGAGAAAATTGTGTTTTCCGGGTTGGTGATGGCCTGGTTCCGGGCGACCCGTCCGACCAAACGTTCATGATTTTTATTAACAGCGACGACCGACGGGCACGTGCGTTCGCCTTCAGCGGTCGGAATGACCGTCGGCTCGCCGCCCACCATCACAGACATTACAGAATTTGTAGTACCTAAATCAATACCAAGAATTTTTCCCATGTTTTATTCTCCTATCGGGCCACGCGAACCAGCGCTGGGCGGATTACACGGTCTCCCATTTTATAACCATTTTGAATTACTTCAATAATTTGCCCGGATTCATAATCCGGATTTTCTTCATAAGAGATAGCCTGATGAAGATTCGGGTCAAATTCTGCGTTCTCTGAATCAATCTTTTCTATCCCTTCATTTTCGATCAATGTGCGGAACTTCCGCGAAATTAACTCGATTCCGTCAGTCCAGGCTGCACTTTCTTCGCCATTCTGAGGCCGTTTCCGAATTGCCAGCTCCAGATCATCCAGAATCACAAAAAATTTTTTCATCAATTCCGCTTTAAAATTTATCCCGTTCTGGGTCTGTTCCCGTTCGATTCTTTTCTTGTAGTTAATAAAATCCGCCCGTTCCCGCTGCCAGCATTCGAGATTTTCCTGCTCCTTCTTCTTTGCGGCTTCAAGATCCGCTTTTAATTCATCGACTTCTTTTTTTGATAAAAGCAGGACCTCTTCATTTTTATCATCCTCGGGCCCATTTTGATTAATTTCATTCTTTTCGTTTATTTCATCTTTTTCGTTTTTTTCAAAATCTTTTTCTTGTTTCGCCATAACCTTTCACCCTGATTCTTCACTTTTACAGATTTTTGCGGCGTTTCTGTCAAAGCCGAACAAACCTGTTCGTTAACCGTTTCAGTCCGCTAATGCGTCCGAAACAATATCACTCAACAAGCCGGCAACAAAACGAACAGTCGGAATGTTTCGGCTGTAAGCCATCCGCATTGGGCCCAGAACTCCTATGGTTCCGGTGACCATACCGGGGATTCCGTAGCGAGCCAGAACTAAGGAACAATTCCTTAAGTTTTCCAATGTGCCCTCGCCGCCGATCAGAACCTGGATTCCGCCAATTTTCTGTTCCAATGTCGTCCGGGAGAGAAAGCTTTGCAGCGCTGGTTTCTCTTCCAGAATCTTCAAAGCCCGCCGCGCGTCTTCCGATTCCGCGAATTCCGGTTCGGAAAGAACATTGCTGATTCCGTCCGTAAACACTTCTCCGGCCTGCATCGCGTCGGTTTCGTACATCGCGTTCAGCATGTTCCGCAGAATTGTTTCCATCATGGCTGTATTGTTCTTTGTTTTGGCGGCCGCATCGCGGAACTGTTAGGTGGTCATTCCTCTATAGTGGACATTGATCTCACCCGCGACTGCGTTCAGATGTTCCTGGGTGACTTGTTCTTCCAGGTTCAGAAAACGCTGCTGCATCTGCCCGCCGACCAATACCAGCACCATCAGAATCTGCTTGCCGGCAATTGAAATCAGCGCAATGTGTTTCAGCCCTGTCCGCTGCGGAAGTGGCGC
>CALAEB010000626.1 GCA_937890875.1 uncultured Anaerolineaceae bacterium
CTGGATCTGTCTTTGGTGCAGAAGTATTGGGGACCGGCGCGGACCTACCATCACACGGCGCCCATTTCGGCCAGTTTTGCGCTCTACGAAGCGCTTCGAATTATTGCCGAAGAAGGGATTGAAAACCGCTGGGAGCGTCATCTCAGAAATGCCGAATATTTCTGGGACGGACTGGAAGAGATCGGCTTGCATTGTTTGGTTCCGAAACAGCACCGGCTGCCGTCTCTTTGTACGGTGGTTGTTCCGGAAGACGTTGATGAAGCCGGTGTGCGGCAAGCGTTACTGGACGAATATAATATTGAAATCGCCGGCGGCCTGGGTGAATTGAAAGGGAAGATCTGGCGCATCGGTCTGATGGGATATTCCTCAAGGAAAGAAAACCTGTTCCTCCTGTTGTCGGCTTTGAAAAAACTGATTTATAAGCAGGGAAGCCGCGGCTGACCGCTGTTCTGAAATTCAAACTGCTGAGACACAAAAAAAGGGGATTGCATGCAATCCCTCTTTTTTGATGTGCGTCCGGTTATGGGCGGGCGTTTTAGCCTTTGACGCTTCCGAGCGTTATACCGCGGACGATATACCGCGAGAGCAGGAGATACATCAACAGAACCGGGATGATCGCGACGGCGATCAGCATATAAACCTGCCCAAGGTCAAACTTCAGGAAATCCGCGCTGCGCAGCTGCGCGATCAGGATCGGCAGCGTCTTTTTCTCCTTGGAGGTGATGATCAGCGAAGGCAGGAAATAATTGTTCCACGCATTGACGAATGAGAAAATCGCTTGCACTGCCAGCGCGGGCTTCATGATTGGCAGCACAATGCTGTTGAACGTGCGGAATTCAGAGGCGCCATCCATCCGGGCCGACTCCACGATTTCGATCGGCAGCATGCTCTCCAGATACTGCTTCATAAAGAAGAAAACGCTCGCTGAAGCAATGGAGGGCAAAATGAGTGGGACAAACGTATCCAGCAGGTTCCATTGCCCCATCAGCCGGATCAATCCCAAGGTTGAGACTTGGGAAGGTACCATCATGATCAACAGAATAAAAGTGAAAGCGGCGTTGCGGAATTTAAAATTGTAGGCATGGATTCCGAACGCTGCCAGCGCGGAGAAATAAGTCGATAACAGCGCACTGCAGGCTGAGATGAAAAAGCTGTTGCCGATACCTTGCAGAACAGGCAGGTTTTGGTTCGCCATCAGGTTCTTCCAGTTAGTTATCAGCGACTTGCCCGGAAGCAAGGTGAAACCTTTCATAATGTCCGGATGCGCGCGGGTGGCGTTGATAATCAACATGTAAAACGAGAACAGACACAGGACGGTCAGGAACAGAAGAACAAGGTAGCAAAATGTGCGCTGCAGGTTAAGAATAACGCGCTCGTTGGATGTTTTCTTTTTTGAAGCCATGGATTGTTTCCTATATTCCTTTCTGTGCTTTTTTACGCTCTCTGGATTCAGCGGTCAGCGAACGGTATACGAAAAATGAGATGATGGCGGTAATGATAAACAATATTACGGACAACGCGCCGGCAAGGCCATAATTTTTGCTGTATAAGTGCTTATTCAGATACATAATCAGGGTCATGCTGGTGCGGGCCGGGTTGCCGGTTCCGTTGGTGAAGATCTGCGGGACGTCGAACATTTGAATTCCGCCGATCATTGAAGTCATCAACACATAAACCAGGATGGGTCTTAATAAGGGAATGGTTATTTTTGTGAAAATCTGCCAGGAGGAAGCGCCGTCAATCTCTGCCGCTTCAAATAAAGTGCTGTCGATCCCCATCACGCCCGCCATCAGCATGATCGTAGTGTTCCCGAACCACATCAAAAAGTTGATCAGTGCAATTAATCCGCGCGTTCCGGTGATTGAAGCCAGAAATCGGATCGGCTGGTTTCCTGAAGCGGCCAGAACCTGATTGACCGGGCCGTTATCCGAGAATAACGTCCAGATCAGCATGGAAAAAGCGGCCGCCATGATTAGGTTCGGCATATAAATGACCGTTTTGAAAAAGGAGGTCGCGCGCAGCCGCAGCCGCAGGTCGGTGAACCAGACTGCCAGCAGTAACGAAATCAGGATCTGCGGAATAAAACCGGCTAACCAGATAATAGCGGTATTCCCCGCATATTTCAGCAGGTCCGCTCCGGTTAACAACGCGTTATAGTTATCGAATCCGACAAAATTCGGGCCGACTTGGGTCAATCCGACACGGTAATGTTCGAAAAAGCTGTAATAAAAAGTGGTTAACAGCGGATACAATGAAAAAATTGCGTATACGATAAAAAAAGGGGCGATGAAAATATATCCCCATTTCGCATAGCTGATTGAATTTCGTTTTTTCTTTTTCGGAAATACGATTGCTCCCATAAATTTTTCCAATCCGTCTTTTTTTTAGAATCATATCTGGTTATAACCTGATGCGGACCGAATCGCTGCAGCTTACAACCAAATATCCGAAGAAGGATCGGAAGATGGGACGTTTATGCGCCCCATCTTCCTCATTACTTCCTTGCGAAATGCCGAATTAGTAGGTCAGGTTCGGATATTTTTCGCTGATTGCTGTGTAGAAGTTTTCAAGCGCTTCTTCAACCGTAGCGGTGTTGCCGTCAAAGTAATCTTTGAACGCGGCCTGGAACTCTTCGGTCAATCCCTGATCATAAGGTCCGACGTTGCTCATGTCGATCTTCGGAGCGGCTTCCGCAAACAGCGCGATGTGGTTCTGCCCGCCGAGGAAATCGGATTTGAAGTCGCTGTTGGCCAGTTCGTTCATGCCTGAAACAGTGTTGGTGTAATCCTGTGTGTCGATGGTGATCTGTTTCATGGTTTCCGCATCAGCGGTCAGTTTTTTCATGATGTCTTTGACGAGGGAAACGTTATCTGTGCCGGTCGCGCCGACGATCCAGGTACCGCCCCAGTACCAGCTCTCAGGTCCCAGGACAACTGCCCAATCACCGTAAATACCGTTGCCGACTTCTTCTTTACCGCCTTCGGCGACCGGTGTCGCAAGCGAGTTGCCGAGGAGCGTGAAGTTGATGCCCCAGGTTGAATAGAAGAAACCGAAGACTTTGCCTTCCGGACCCTGGTCGGCAGCCCATTCGGACGACCACAAGCTGGTCCGGTTGTTATAGCCTTTATCGGTATATTCCTTGGTCTGTTCGGCCCAGCGCAGCAGGTTCGGATCGACCGTTATTTTGCCGGATTCGTCAACCCATGGCGCGGAAATGTTGTTCGCGAAGACCCGGTAAGCATCATCATAACCGGAGAGCATTTTGTAGCCTTTTTCAGCCATTTTTTCGGCGACTCCGTCGAATTTGTCCCAATCGGAGAGCAATGCCTGGATTTCGTCCGGATCATCGGTGCCGAGAACGTCTTTAGCGATGGAGCGGCGGTAGACGAACAGACCCGGCGTAGCCTGCCAGCTGGTGCCGCGCTGGACGCCGTTCGAATCCGTGACGATGTCCCGGGTATACTGATATTGGTCGGCTAAATCTTCTTCAGTCAGACCGATGGTCGCAAGATCCAGCGCGTACGGTGTATCAACATATTTCAGCGCGTAATCCGCTTCGATCAGGAACAGATCGACTTTGTCATCCGGAGCGGCGGATTCCTGTGCCAGAAGCATTTCGTCCAATTTGTTCTGGTAAGCGTTATCCTGGTTGGGTGTGATCAGCCAATTGACGGTAACGTCCTCGGGAACGAGGCCTGCTGCTGCAAAATAATCATTGAAACGGGACTGGAATTCTTCGTTCCATGCAGCGATGTTGAGTACTTTGCCGCCGTCAGTCGCGTCCTGCGCGAATACGGCGGAAGTGACCAGCAAAAGCGCTGCCAACACAATAAGAGATGCTTTTTTCATTGATATCCTCCTTGAAAATTGAAGCATATATTGGGAATATATGCGTATTACCTGCCAATATGAGTTGTTTGACTGTCTCTCCTGCGATGACAGTTCCGGGGACAACGATCTGCTGCGGGATATATGATTTCGGATTTTCAATCGCATCAACCAGCTGAGCCGCGGCTTCTCTGCCCAAAATTTCCGTGTCCTGGCGGAGGGTGGTCAGCCGCGGACGCAGAACCTGTGACAAATGGATTCCGTCGTAGCCGACAATACTGATATCCTCCGGTATGGAAAGACCGGCCCGCTCAATCTCCGTTATTCCCCCCAGGATCGAGAAATCGTCCGGATACAGGATGCAGGAGGGGCGGTTTTTTAAAGCAAGCAGTTCGCGGGTGGCAAGCCCGCTTGATTTCGGGTCGTGATAAATCGCAGCCCGGAGGTATTCACTCTGAACATCGATTCCCAGATTGCTGCAGGTGCGATGGAAACTGCCCAGACGTTTCCGGGTGACCGATGTGTCTTCGCCGTGAATAAAGGCGATTTTCCGGTGCCCCTTGTTGTAAACATGCGTGACCAGATCTTTGACACTTTGGACATTGTCCGACAGGATCGACGTGCATTCGTTAAACACATGATCGATTGTGACGATCGGAATATTACTTTGGACAAGTTCAACCACATCCGGGTCGGAGAAATCAATGCTGGCGATCACGACGCCATCGCATCCGCGGTAATGACAGTGGTCCAAATAGCTCATCCCGACTCGATTGATATTCCGGCTGATGAATGTAATATCGTATCCTAATCGTTCAGCTTCCACTTTAAAACTATTTAGCACACTTGAGAAGTATTCATGGGCCAGACCACTGAAGGTCTTGTCTACAAACAGCACGCCCAGGTTATAAGTGCGGTTGGTTTTCAGTGCCCGCGCGACAGCGTTGGGAAAATATCCCATCCCTTTGGCAACATTCAGGATATGTTCAACCGTTTTTTGGTTGATATCCGCTCCTCCGTTCAGCGCTTTGCTGACTGTCGCAGAGGAATAACCGCATTTTTTTGAAATATCTTTGATCGTCACCATATCGTTTCTAAATCGTTTTCTGAAAAATATTATAAAAATAAGCTTCTTTCGCTTTTTTTGTTCCGTAATCGTTTATGTATGTATTATAGTGTTGAAAAATCGTATGCTGGGTATTCTGTTAATCATCAGTTTTAAGTGATAAATGTCATGATCTGGAGAACTTTCTTTTCTTTATGAACTGAGTACCTTTCGGGGCTGCGGGTTGGATAAGGCGGGGTTTGGGCGGATAATAACTTTTTTATGAAGAATTCTGGCTGTGGATGGCTGAAACCCAGCCAAAATACCAAAATCGTTTTTGGAAAGTACCGCTTGTGTAATTTGCGTAATTACCTCCAATTGTGTACAATATTCTGTAGTTCGAAAACGATTTAGGAATTCCCATGAAAATCGGAATGAAACATTCGAGACTGCGGAATTTTTTTCAAAAATCTGTTCCGGCGTCAGTTAGAATTGGAAGAAATGGAGATAGGGATCATGCAATTTGGTTACTTTGATGATGAAGCCCGGGAATATGTGATTACAACGCCGGAGACGCCGCTGCCTTGGATCAATTATTTGGGGAATGAAGATTTTTTCAGGTTGATTTCCAATTCCGGCGGCGGGTACTGTTTTTATAAAGACGCGAAACTGAAAGACAAAGCCCACGTCATGCCGGCGGTACTC
>CALAEB010000627.1 GCA_937890875.1 uncultured Anaerolineaceae bacterium
GCCTCCTTGTTATCTTTATAAGTCCAGCGCCGTTCACATTTTTTTTGTGAATGACGATATCCTTTATCTTTTCATATTCAGTTTGTGTTTCGGTATGATTTATGTTAACCGCACACTGATAATTTTACTGCATGGGCAGATGTCCTGGTTTGCGGCCTTATTGCTGCGTGCCTTCCCAAATGACCGCGTTTTTATCATGAAGCCATGCATGAGCGGGATCGTCGATCCGATCGACCCAGGGGTTATTCTCAAGATGCCGGATCATCCAAACATAAAACATCGCGTAACCGGGTGCACAAACCTGCGGATGGCACAAACCGCCGGGAATGGCGGAAATGCTGTTGTCCATAATGAGGATG
Source organism: uncultured Anaerolineaceae bacterium (assembly GCA_937890875.1). GTDB lineage: Bacteria > Chloroflexota > Anaerolineae > Anaerolineales > Anaerolineaceae > Flexilinea. The sequence goes on from CALAEB010000627.1 coordinate 360, forward strand.
GATACGCCGAACCCCTGTGGTTTGTCGAACCGGTAATAATAGACTTCCGGCTGCGGGTGGTGATGCGGCGGATAGCTGCTCCAACGCCCGGGAAGATGAATATCTTCCCCCAGCACCATGTTGGAATAGGGAGCGTTATGGTAATTGAAAATATCGCGCAGGATGCGTTTCGCACAGCCCTGCATCGTATCCGCGCCTAAAAATACGTTGTTAATATCTTTCGGCATATAGTATACGGGAGCAAATTGGGCGGGATTGACTGTTTTTTGAATCAAGAGCTCCGCAGCGCCGTCGGCCGTGATGGTCACTGCTGTCCCGCTGGGCACATGCAGACAGGTTGGCTTTTCTTCAAAAAGGCTGTGGCGTTCCGCTTTTTCTTCCTGTTCATTCCAGGCAAAGGTGATCTTCCCGTCCAATAACAAAAAAGCAGTTTCATTGATGCCATCGTTGAAGATAACGCGTTCGCCATCTTCGAAAACGTAGACGCCGATGTCCATAAACATTTCATGATGGAGACCGTTCTGTTCCGTTAACAGGTTATATCCTTTATTCAACTTTTTCGCTTCCATCTTCCTCCTAATATTGTCGCGCTTTCGCGATATCCTCCTCAAGCTTTTTTCTGGCTGCGAGCACTTTCGGATTATCCGATATTTCCGGCGTTCCTACCCGCCACCAACTGTCACACCGGCCTCCCATGCTTTTGGGCAGAGCTCAGCAATATGTTTTCAATTTCCCTTATCACTGACTATAAAAATCCAAATCTTTTCCATTCTGTTTTCTGAAAACTGTTAGCTTATTCTCAAAAATATTGGATTGATTGCGTTACTTCTCATCAGAATAAGTTGTCGAAAACCTCACTCTCCGGAAAGCCGTTGGAAAAAATCACCTATACTATAACACAACCCGGTACAGGGATTATGTCCAAAGCTGCAGGGCTAGAAAAATTAATGCTTTTTGGAAACAAAGATATAAAATTTGTTGCATTTTTTACAGTTCTGGTAAAAAATGCAACAAAGCGTTTTTCGAAATCAATGCTATTTGTTAGCATCCATCGTTTACAGTCCCGCCACTTCTTTGATATACTTCCGGGCTTTTACCGCATATTCAAACGGATTGGCTTTCGCGGGATCCTGCTCCGCTTCAACTACCACCCAGCCTTCATAATTCGCTTCGGCAAGAATGTCAAAAATCGGCCTGAAATCCACGTCCCCATCGCCGGGAACCGTGAAAACGCCGGCCCGGACGGCATCCAGGAAGCTCATCTTTTGTTTTTTCACCTCTTCGTAAACGGTCTTCCGCATGTCTTTCAGATGAACGTGTTTAACCCGGTGGACATATTTCCGCAGTACCGGAATCGGGTCAATCCCGGCGAAACTGAGGTGCCCGGAATCAAACAGCAGAAAAACCAGTTCCGGATCGGTCATTTCCATGATCCGGTCAATTTCCTCGCTGGTTTGAATACCGGTCCCCATGTGATGGTGGATGGTGAAGAACATTCCCTTCTCCCGGGCCAGCTTTCCCATTTCATTGAACCCTCTGGCGACCGTCTCCCATTCCGCTTCCGTGTAGACCGGTTTATTTTCAAGAATAGGCACATCCAATTTTCCCTGAATCGAATTCCCCTGTTCGGATGCGCCGATCACTTTCGCACCTAAAAAATGCAGTTTATCCCGATGCAGGATAAACGCGTCGATGGTTTCCAGATATGGGTTGGAGGTCAGCAATGTGGAAAACCAAGCGTTGCAGACTCGTAGACCCCGCACATCCAATTTGTGCTTCAGTTCTGCCGGATCTTTGGGGTATTTATTTCCGATTTCACAGCCGGTGAAACCGGCCAGTGCCATTTCGCTGACACATTGTTCAAAAGTGTTTTCTGCTCCGAGATCGGGCATGTCATCATTGGTCCAACCAATCGGCGCGATGGCAAGTTTTACAGTTTTTGGATTCAACATTCGGTATTCTCCCTTTATCTTTGTATGACAGTAATTCTCACTGAGGGGCTGCTCTGCAGAAATGTATCTTCCATTGCCTGTCCTTCCGGCTGCCTGTGGAATCACATCCCGCATCGAAATTCAGCTTCCTGATGAATTAATTCCAATCGAACGGATCCTCTTTTTTTCAAAAATTTGAAAGAAGACGGCATCCGGCATATCTCCGACTATTTTTTGCGCTCCTGCCTGTTGTATCGGCGGCAAAAAGGCAAATAATGTTCCGATTTAGTAATCTCTCGCTTCCGCGATATATTTTTGCATCTCCGCATATGCGTCTCGGACCGACTGGTCCTCTGCGACTTCGGCCACGCCGACCCGCCACCAGCTTTCATAACCGGGCGTCATGCTGCCGGGGATCACTTTGATATCAAAAACGCAGCTGACTTTCTGCTTTGCCGCGTCAGCCAGCGCTGCCTGAAGTTCTTCCGTAGTGCGGACAGTGTACCCTTTTGCGCCGTATCCTTCCGCGATTTTTGCGAAATCAATCGGGATGTCTTTTCCATCGAGCAATCCTGTCTCAGGATTTCTAGCTTTGAAGACAGTGCCGAATGTTTTGGTCCCCTGGCTGTTTTGAAGGTTTTCGATGCAGCCCCAGCCGGAATTATCAAAAACCATCAGATTGACTTTCAATCTTTCCTGGATTGCAGTGTAAAGTTCGCTATGCAGCATCAAAAAGCTGCCGTCACCCAGAAAAGCGTATACCTCGGAATCCGGTACGGCCATTTTAACGCCGACTGCGGCGCAGATTTCGTATCCCATGCAGGAAAATCCATATTCCATATGATAGGTTCCGGGCAATCCAGGGCGGAAAAGACGCTGCATATCGCCCGGCAGGCTGCCGGCGGACCCGACAGCGATATCCTCCGGCTGCATAAACCGGTTGATTTCACCCAGCGCGCGCGTCTGGGAAAGCCCTTCCGCGTTGTCCGGGACGCTGTAAAGCTGATCGACGATGGCATCCCATTCCGTTTTTACCTGCCGGATCTCATCGGTATATCCGCTTTTATATCCGCGTGATGACAACGCGTTTCTGATTGCAGTCAGCGCTTCTTTTGCGTCCGCCCGGATTGGCAGCGCGTCCATTTTGACCGAGTCGAAAGCGCTGACATTGATTGAAATGATCCGGACGTCCGGATTTCTGAAACCCCATTTGGAACTGGTTGTAAAATCCGTGAAACGGGTTCCGACGCCGATGACCAGGTCCGCCTCTTTCGCGAGCAGATTGGCCGCTTTGCCTCCGGTGACGCCGATTCCGCCGACATTTAACGGATGGTCCCATTGAAGAACGGATTTTCCTGCTTGTGTTTCGGCCACCGGAATATGAAACGCTTCGGCAAACTGCCGGAGTTCGACACCGGCCTCACTGTAACGAACGCCGCCGCCACAGATCAGCAACGGTTTTCGGGAAGCGGCGATCAGTTCGGCTGCCCTTTCTGTCTGCCCTGC